>JAJSAJ010000175.1 GCA_024274855.1 Planctomycetota bacterium
TCTCGGCGCGGATCGACCTCCATGTAGGCTGTTTCCGGCATGTGGCATTCGACACAAGAGGCCCCCTCGGTCCCCATCTTGTGAAAATGGTGGGCCTCGGAATCGTATTTCGCGCCGCTGTGCTGATGGCACGAGGTGCAAACTTGATTCCCGTCGTGCTTCAGCCGAGCTGTATGCGGGTTATGGCAATCGGTGCACCGAATGTCGTTGTGGAACATCTTGCTTTGAATGAACGAGCCGAACACATAATCTTCATCCTTGATCTGGCCGTCTGCGTAATAGGTTGCCTCCTGCAGCAGTTCGTTGCTGAAATAGTCGTAGAAGTTGTCACCTGGAAGAAAGTTCGGGTACAAATGACGTCGACGCGAATGGCATGGCGCACAGGTTTGGATCTGAGCGCGCGTGTCCGGTAAGTTCAACGGTACCAGACCGTATCCCCGCTTTCGATCCCAAAACAGAGATCGTTTCTCGGCTAACTGGACGTGAAGACTCGCCGGCCCGTGACATGCCTCGCAACTGACATCGATTTCGGAAAAAGTCGTATGGTATGTCAGCGTCTTGACATCGAAGTTCTTTTGCAGGTTCGTCGAGTGGCAATACGCACACATGTTGTTCCAACGCTGGGCAATTCCCGTCCAATGCAATTCATCGGTCGGCGCGAGCTTGTCGGAAACATCGGGTGGAGGCATGTAGAACCACTTCTTGCGCTCCGTGTCCCAAGATACGCGAAGAACCTGGAGACGAGCAATCTCGGTGGACGGCATGTTGTCGGGACGATCGAATTCGACCATGTACTGCTGTAATGGCCGCACACCAAACGTGTACTTGATCTCGAAATCGGCCATTTTGCCGTCCGGCCCCTCCGTCCGGATCATGAACTTGCCATCCTTGCGGTACATTCGTGATCTAATGCCGTGATGCGTCAGCTCGGCATCGGCGAAATCGGCCAATACCGACTGCTCGGTCGCCGGCTCCATGGCGAGATCGTGATCGGAGCCAAGCCACTGCTTGGTTTCTGAGGCATGACAGGCCACGCAAGCCTGTCGACCAACATACGTGGCCTGGACGTCATCCGGTAAACAGGTCCACCAATCGACCGCTAGTCCGACCGTGCATACGACCAAACAGACCAGCAGCACGCCGGTCAACCAACGCCAGACTGTCCGGGTCCCGGTTGGTTGCCCGGTTGCCAGACTGTTCCGTTCGGTTGACTCTGCCGGCGACGATTGCGATCGACTTGTGGATTCCATCAGTGCTGTCTACCCGTGGACTGTCTGAAAATGCGCCCGTTCATGCCACGATCAGGCTCCGGCGGCACCGGTCGCGTAAACTTGTGATTATCGGTCGGCAACGCGGTGGAAGCAACCGGAGCGACTCGCGAGCCTGCGCGGATTCCTACCGGCTTCGAGTGGGCTTGCCGGTTGTACCAGTTTTACCGAACGCGGCTGTGGGCGATCCGCCCGGTCGATGTGCGCGAATACACTCCACTCTCGCCGTGAACGACGCGTGCTCGAGATAGAAAAAAGAGGACAGGGACAACCCTACAGTCGCCCTTTTCCAGTTGCCGGGATCGGCGGGGCCGCGTCCGGTACCGGTCGGCCGCGTGAAACGGCCTTCAGACGCAGTTGATTGATCGGTGGCGCGAAGACAAAGTAGCAGAAGAGGACTGGCAGCGCCAGTTCGTGTAGCGTCAGAGCGACCACCAGTGCAAACACAAGCTCGACCAACTGCGAAAAGCTGCGTCGCCGAGCTAACTCCCTCGCCACGTGCGGATACTTTACCCGCGAGACCATAAGCCAGGCCAGTATGCCGGTCAGCAGCGGAACGAGGAACATCGTCACATCGATCAGCTGGGTACCAAGCTGCTGGGCAAATTCGGTCGGGCCACTATGCGCCAGCTGTTCCAATGACGGCATTGCAATGGCAAATGAAGCAAGTGCTCCAGCCGCCATGGGCGTCGGCAGTCCCTGGAAGAACGTCGTTTTGGCATGCTCGTTTTTTTGCACGTTGAACCGTGCCAGGCGGAGCGCGGCTGAGACGAAGAACAGCATTACCATGCCAAGCAACAAACGCCGTTGGAACAAACCCGTGTAGGTCAGCATGATAAAGACCGGAGCCGCGCCGAAGGTCACCATGTCGCACAGACTGTCCAATTCCTTTCCAAAATGACTCGTTTGGCGAGTCATGCGCGCGACGTGTCCATCAAGTACGTCAAAAACCATGCCAAGGAAAATCAGCAAACCGGCATAAAACGCCAAGTCCGTCAGCGGAACGTTGGGCGCGTCACTGGTCACCATCGCAATTGCCAGCAGCCCGCAAACGCCGTTGGCCAATGTGAACACGGTTGGCAATATGGGGAATGTTCGCTTTCGAGTCTTGCGCCGTTGCATTGAACAGGTTCTTTCGTTCAAACGATCACGTACCAAACCAAAACGGGCATCCGAAGCCGATCAGTGGGGCGATCGGTCGACTGGCCCAGCCAGACAAAACGAAACCGGCGTTCATCTCCCGACGGCCGGATTGATCCACCGACTGCCGATAATGATGTCGGGGCCAATTCTCTGCCGCCTTGACCAGTTGGCCTTATTCGGACACCGAATCGGCGTATTCGGCCAAAACAGTCGTCCCCGCTTTCACTCGCTGGCCAATGCAAGCGTGTAGCGCGAGTCCATCTTCTTTGGGCAACGTCAGTTCCGTGCGCGACCCCAACTTGATCATGCCGAATCGTCCGCCTCTTGGCAAGTGTTCACCCGGCCCCACCCAGCAAACAATTCGCCGAGCGATCGCCCCAGTAATCTGGCGAATACGGTAGGCACGATAGGGTGGCTCCCCCTCTTCCAGACGCACTTCCAATGACTCATTTTCTCGTGCCGCTTCGGGACGCAAGGCATTGAGAAACTTGCCCTGCCGATAACTCAGGCCGATTACACGACCGGCCACGGGAACTCGGTTGATGTGGACGTTGAATACCGAAAGAAAAATATCAATAACAACAGCCGGCCCCCCGAGAAAGTCATCATATTCGATTTCTCTTACCGAAAAGATCCGACCATCGGCCGGCGACAGAACCTGGTTGGGCTTGGCGGGGACCGATCTGTGAGGATCTCGGAAGAACCAGAGCAGGAATCCGACCGGCAGCAGCGGCATCCAGGCAATAGGCCAGTAGACCCATGCGAGAAGTGCTGATAATGCCAGCATAACGCCGCCCATGATCACCAGTTCGCCCAATCCGACTCGGACCAACGGCAGGCGGTCTCGCCATGCGAAGGGATCGTCCGCCCAACGCATGTCCCCTTGATTCTGATAGTACTTCAGATCGCGTGGGTCCAAAACTTCGTGCGGACAGTGACTGATGGTGCCTTGTCGAAGGGCGTCCATCCGGGCAACATAGCCAGGCCGAAGCAACTTCAGGTACCGGCGGCGAACACGCCCCCATGCCAACTCGAGTTTCATGCAGACGCCACCACCCGGTTGAATCGACGTGATTTGCGGGTCGAGTGGTTCCAGTTCTCGCACACCGTTTTGTTGCGCATGCGAGTCGACCGGCTTGGCGTTCGGTTCAGCTGACATAGGACTTTTGCTTCAGGTGTTGGGGCTTCAGGTAAAGGGGCGATCACGGCAAACGTACGAAGCTCAAGCGGATACCTCGGCGGGAAGTCACCATCGGGAACCAAGTTCCGGCTGGATTGCCATCACGGAGCCAAGGTGTGAGTTGGAATTGGGTAACACTTTAGCCAAATGGAGAACGCACGTTGGTCGAAGGCCCCCCATGGGCTTGTCCCATGGGTGAATCAGTCTCTCGAGCTAAAAAGCATGTGATGAAAACCCCCTGTCCGCTCCCTCCCCGCCGCCTTTGGCGGCGGGGAGGGAGCGGACGTCGGCATGACATGCCGGCCTTAGCTCAATAGACTCGCTCACCAACGGCACAAGGCCGTTGGGGTCGATCAGCCGAAAAAACAACAGCGAAATGCAAATCCAACTGCAGACGGCTAAACAGTTACTGAATTTGCAGTCTGTGGCGAGATTGGGCGATTTCTTCCTCGCAGTCGCATTGTGGCCGGGCATGGGCTTACTCGTCAACCGAGGGGGCGTCATAGGGTGGGGAGTCGGGGCCGGTGGGAGGGATCGGCCCAAGCGGCTTTTCTAAGCGGTTTTGGGTTTCCAAGGGGTGCCGGGGATCCTGAGCCAAGAAAGCCGTATTGGATGGCAGGGCGAATTCAATACCGGCCGCATCGAACTGCCGAATAATCTGCAAGTTGACATGCTGGCAGAACGCCAGAAAATCCCAGTACGCAGGTGGATGATACCAAAGAATGATTCGCAGGTTCAGAGAATCCGCATTGAATTCATTCAAAAAAACACGGGGCGGGTACTTGGGGTCACTTCCTTCGTGGTTGTCGAGAATCTGGCGGACGATCGTTACCGCCTGCTCCACTTTGTCGGGCCGCGTGTCGTAGCGAAGTCGAATATTGGTCGATCGGCGAATATGCGGGCGGCGCGAAATGTTTTCGATGTCAATTCGAGCCATCTCTTCATTCGGCAGGGTCACCAAATGGCCTGTCAGGAGGCGGATGCGTGTGGAACGTAGGCCGATTTCTTCAACGACCCCGTCGTACTGCTTGACAGCTATCCGATCACCAACGCGAAAGGGTTTGTCGAGTAACACCATGACGCTGCCGAAAAAATTCTTCACCGTGTCTTGGGCGGCAAGGGCAAACGCCAAGCCACCGACCCCAGCTCCGGCCATCAGTGTGGTCAGCGGAATACCCATCTGTTGTCCCCCTTCCAGGAAGAGGACCGTTGCGATGACGAGGCTCAGGAACCGCAAGCCCAACCGAATCAAATGAGCGTCAACACCCCGTGGGTGAATGCGTGGCGAGCTGATCAGCCATTCCGCGACACGGTTTCCAATGGTCATGACGGCGACAATCGCTGCCAGTAGGAAGATAATGTCAAGCGAAAGACTGAGTCCCGTTTGGACGTTACCGCTGATTCCCAATTGATTTGCGATAAAGTAGTTCGTCAGTTTTGGAACCAGCACGGCCATAATAGGGAACGCCAACGAAACCCCATAGCGCACGATGTGAAAACTGCTTTGGGATCGGAGCATGCGTTGCCCGAGAACAAAGCTGAGTACCATTAGAAAGCTGGCCAACATCAGCGTCAGGGCCAAGCCGAACCACTGCCACGGCGCTTGCGAGCCGATTGGCGTTTGAAGCCAGGTAGGAAGACGATGGATCAGCGATGCGGGGATCATCCAACCTGGCGCGGTACGATACCATCGGAGGAAGTGCGGAGTTGCATCGCTGCTCCTGTAGGGAAGGTTCTTCACACGCTCGTAGAATTCCGTCGCTCGATCGATCGTATCGCTGCTGAACAGGTATTCGCCCTTCCGACTTCCCTCCTGTATGAGGACTATCGTGATTTCCGTGTCAGGGATCGTCCAACGCGGCAGCCCGCCGGACTCGGCCGCCTTGGCAATCTCCTCTTAGCAGGGAATTTCCCATTCGCGCGGCAGCGGAATGCGGTCCAGGATTTCCTTCAGGCAAAGGGCCGCCTCGGCACCAACGTGGCCCTGGACGGCTGGTGCAATCTGACTGAGATCCAAGCAACGCAAAATGCGCGAACCCAATACAAAGCGCGAATCGCGGTTGCTGTACGACCGGCCGTGGTCGCGCACCAGATTGTAGTACTCGTTGCACGCTAGAAGGAAACTCTGCAGCGTGGCTCGTGGACTGGATGTCTCGACCGATCGCAGTGGGTGCTCGGTTTCGCCGCCGTGGGCCAACGCGGCCGTGCCGAGGGTCAAAAGCAGAGACGCGGTAAGCAA
>JAJSAJ010000176.1 GCA_024274855.1 Planctomycetota bacterium
CCCTTGCGCGTCTGCGAGCATTTTCGCAGCTCCCGCGTAGTCATGGTTCCGGTACTTGGCAGATGCGATGCAGTACTGAGAAAACGTATCGGCCTTTGGGACCACGTTGTCGACATCCGTAAGTTTCGGCATGTCGTCGACCAAAGTGTAAAAGAGGGCACGACCATATCCGGCTATTGGAAGATCTGGGTACGCTTCTAAGTCTTCTGCAACGACTTCCGCTTGTTTCAGCAGTCCTTCGCTTTCCCGCGGATCCTCTGTTAGCCCAGCGTTTAGCCAAAGCAAACCCAACTTCAGGCAGAGCACATACCCATTGTTCGGCATGACCATGTTTGCCTTTTCTACATAGGCCAACCCACTTTGTGCCGCCAATAAGTCGCCTTGATCGTGTGCCAGGTGCGAGTACGCGTCGGCAAGAAACGCGTCTGCGAGCGGGATGGACTTACCATCCGCAATCCGCGTCATTCGATCGATATTGCTCTGCTGCGGGAAGCCAAGAATGCATTTTACATGTACGAGGAAGGCCTCTTCGAATGGATCCAACTGCTGACTCTTGGCGATCTGTTCTGCCTCGCGAAGCTTGTCCCACGTCTCGCCTCCCGTACCGACAATGTATGTCATCACGAGCGACGCTCGCGGCAGCACCCATTTCGGTTTATTCCCAATGACCTGCTCAAAGTACTTGCGTGCTTCGTACGGCGACCCGCAATACAATTCCGCCATCCCCGTTAAGTAGTTGATCCTGTCCTTGTCGAGCAATCCCTGATCGGCAGCTTCCGAAATAGCCAGTTCGGCTTTCGCCTTATGGCCGCTCATGACAATTTCAAGAACGTGGCGGAAGTACAGTTTGGTAATGGTTTCTTGTCGCTGCCGGGCTGTCTCAAGTGCTTGAGTCTTCTCCCGGAGAGCGTCGTTCATCGCCGCGACCGCTCGGCGCTCGTGCAGAAAGGCCCGCGAGATTATCGCCATTGTTACGAGCAATCCCACCACGACCAGACTGACGATCGTGACGGCCACACGGGGCCGTGACACCGTTTTGCGCAAGCGATAGGTGGCCGAAGGCGGACGCGCTTCGATCGGGTCGCCGGCCAGGTACCGCGCGATGTCAGCGGCCATGCCGGCGGCCGTTTCGTAACGCCGGTCGCGATCCTTGTCCAGTGCTTTCATGACCAGCCAGTCCAGGTCCCCGCGCAGTAGTGATACCAGCTTGCGAGGTTCGGTACTGCATTGCTCGGCGGTCAGCGACGCCGTTCCGGCCGACGAACTCAAGCGAGTGCTCGGTTTCGGCGGCTCTTCGTCCCGGATGATCCGTACCAGTTCCTCGAACGCCGCCGAACGCAGCCGTTTCGGCTCGAAGGGCGTCGACCCGGTCAGCAGTTCGTACAGAACCACGCCAAGCGAGTAGATGTCGCTGCGCGTGTCGATGTCACGCTGGTTGAATCGGACTTGCTCCGGACTCATGTACTCCAACGTGCCGACGATTTGGTCAAAACGCGTAAAGAGTGTCTTTTCGGTCAGGCGTTTCCCGGTCGCCTTGGCCACGCCAAAGTCAATTACTTTGACGACCGGGTCATGATCATAGTGGGCGACCAGGATATTCGATGGCTTCAAGTCGCGATGGATGATCCCTTTCTGATGCGCGTGTTGAACGGCCCGGCAAACGGTGACAAACAGCTTTAATCGTTGGCGTGGCGCCAGGTGTTGCTCGTTGCAATACTCGACAATCGGTACCCCTTTCACCAATTCCATCACAAAGTAGGGCCGGCCACTGTCGGTCGTGCCGGCATCCAGCACTTTGGCGATGTTCGGATGCTCCATCATAGCCAGCGCGGTACGTTCCGCCTCGAAACGCGCGATGACCTGTTTCGAGTCCATGCCCGGCTTAATGATCTTCAGTGCCACGCGCTGCTCGACCGGATGAGTTCGCTCGGCCATATAAACCACGCCCATGCCTCCTTCACCGATCTGTTGGAGCAGTTTATAGGGACCGATCTGAGTACCCGGTCCTTCGCTGGATTGGGAAATGTCCTCGGTCGCGTCGATCCCGGGCGGTGGTGATTCCAGAAAGCTGCCCGCTTGCTGGTATGCGGCAAGCAGGCCCTCGACTTTTTGCTTCAACGCCGAATCGTTCGCGGAGGCGTCGGCAACATAAGCCGCGCGTTGACGAGGTGATTCGATTTCCAGGGCACGATCAAAAATATCTCTTGCACTGAGTGGTCGTTGGTCCATCGAAAAGCTCCTTGAGTGAGATTGAGTTTCCAATAGTCAGTGCGATGTTTCCAGGGAAATCGTGCCAAGAAAAGCTAATCATTTTCGTTGAGGTTTGGCGAATGGCAAGAAATGGGGCCGAAAACCCTGGATCTCGTGCACTGAGACCGTGGTTCGAACACCTATCGCTCACTACGCAGCTGCTGGAACAGCCAGGCTTTGGAAAACGCCCAATGGCGGTTCGCGGTTCGCTCGGAAACACCGAGTGCCGCTGCGGTTTGCGGAATCGTAAGTCCCGCAAAGTAACGCAGCTTGACCACTTGAGCCGCTTCCGGTTGTTCGACGGCCAGCAACTCGAGTGCGGCGTCCAAGGCCAGCAATTGGTCTGAATCGTGGTCCACGGCCAAGTCGAGCTGTTCCAAGTTCAAACGCCGGTACTGGCCGCCATGTCGCAAACGTTGTTTTCGCCGCGCCTTCTCGATCAGGATGCGGCGCATCGCTTCGGCCGCTGCGCTGAAGAAATGACCACGGCTATTCCAATGCTGGGTCTCTTGGGTGTCGACCAGCCGTAAGTACGCTTCATGCACCAAGGCCGTAGCCTGCAATGTCTGGCCCGGTTGCTCCTGGGCCATTTTGGCCGCGGCCAGTTTGCGCAACTCGCTATAGACCAGTGGCAGCAGCTGGTCGGCCGCCGCCGGATCACCAGAATCAATACGACTCAGGATGCGAGTGACATCGGTCATGGTGACCAGGATACCGCGACTGGAGGCGAAACGAAACAGGGTGGCAACAAGCTGCCCGGTCTTCCTGGGCGTACCCGTCGGCGCGACAGCGACATCCACGGCTGCCTGACTCTTGTTCCGACTGTCCCTGAGGTCCCTTTCCTGGCTCGAAGAGAGACAAAACAAACACTCGGACTGTCGGATTGTTCTGATGCGAACCGCAGTTTGGCTCCACCAAGCGGGTGCGGCATGCCGGAACTGGCGATTGTCGGATCAGCAATGTGGGCTTTCGAGTCTTCCAGGAGCGATTTACGCGGTCCGACTGATGTTGGTCGGTCCGTCGATGGCGGTGAAACGGACATCGGAGTGTGAATATCAAGTAGACTGGTAGGTACATCCAACCTCTCAAATCAGATGGACCGTCGGTAAAGGTAAGGACTGACAATAAAAAGTGACTTGGTCGGTTTGACGCCCCGTGAAACCGTTTCGTCGCTTGACTTCGAATCCAGACCAACA
>JAJSAJ010000177.1 GCA_024274855.1 Planctomycetota bacterium
CTGGGGCCAGAGTGTCACGATACGTGATCCCAAGTGCCACGCTCAGAACAGCGCGAATGTTGAACTGCCAGTGGTGCCTCTGTAACCAGACAACGATGGGCGGACCGACGCGGGCCACCAGCATGGCCGCGATCCACGAACGGCCCATATCATAGGTCGTGGTGGCCAACAGGAACTGAAGTGCTGTGCATTCCATTGGGCGTTCTCCTCTCGATCGACTCTTCATTGAATCGCAGAGCACTTTCGCAAATCGGTCCGTTAGTCACGCGATTCGACAATCTGCATTCCGGCCGCTAGGTTACCGGTTGGCCAAAAGTGGAACACTAATAAACACTAATCCAATTTCACAAGCGCGTTGATGACTCAAACGATCGTTCTGAGCGCGCCAGCCCTTCTAACTCCGCTCCGAAGTCGGACCTCTCCTCCTTACTTGGACAGCACCACTTTGCACCAATGCGGCAGACGCAAATTGTGATTGAGTACGCGTTTAATATCCACTGGAGCGTACCAACCGGTGGTACGTTAGCCGGCGCCTCTGGCTTGGCGTTAAACGACTTCGCGGCAACGGTCTGCGATACACGCGCAGGATCAAAGTGACACCGTCCAACTACTTGATTAGTGTCGATGAGTGAAGATGAGTGTTCCAACCTTCTCTTTCTCATTTTCCGAGCCCGGCATCTACGAAAAGAACAACATTATCCGCCTGCTTCGTCGGTCCATTCGGCTGACAGCGACTTCAATCCGTTTTTCAGCCTGGACTCCAATGCCGTTTCTTCATCGCGAAGGGCTGGAATCTGTTCTTCCTCGATCCTTCGGATTGACTGTTCGGCTTCGTCGAGTTCCGTTCGCCACCGGTTGGTCAGTTCACCCTGGCCGCCGGTCTTGAGGTTCTTCCGAAGACGCTCCTGCCGTGCCGCAAGCCGCTCGGTCTCGTTGACCGCATCCGAGATTTCACGGCTCTTGGACTGTAAGTCATGGTGCAATCCGAGACATTCCCGAATGCCGTCATCCAAAGCCAACGGGCCATTCGTCTGAACCAGATGCTGCTCGATCCACTTTATCTTCCAATCTTCGGCAGCGGTACCGGTAGTAACCAAGTCCATTTTGGCTTGATCAATCCGTTGTTCAACCACCGTCAGGGTCAACTCGGACTTGGGCGCCACCGATACCGAGTACCGAACACCATCCGCCTGTTTGCTGGCAACCGACTGTTGTTCCTCCTTGCCGTCGTGCAGAACCCGAGCTTCGATATCAGGCTCGCTCAGCACGTAAGGATGGTCCAATGCGATCTCCACCTGCCGATCATGACTGTTCCTGACGTGGTAGTCCGTTTCTCGGCGTTGCCGGGTACTTGTGTAGCAAAACCCCTCGGCCAGATGCAGCGCGACCACTTTATCTCGTTGCCGTTTCCGGTCTAGCTGCACGGACACACCAGTATCCAAGGTGTGCGGCAGCAGCCGAGTCTCATCTGGTTTGAGTGCGGGGACAATACAACTGCCCGCATAAGCTCCTTCCTCGAAAACGGTACAGACACCCCGCGCGAGATTGAATCCAACCGAGTTCGTAAAGTCGATGGATCGGTAGGGCCGAACTGCGTGGTTTTCATGCTTGTAATACAGGACCGTCTTCGCGTCGGCCACTTCGACGTCAAAAACGGGGATAACTGTTGATCTCTTGGCCGGAATCGTCACCGACGACTCGGACTCGAAGATACTGAAATCGCCAACCTCCTGAATTTCGGCAGCGGCCGTCTCGGCCGAGTCCAAAGCATAACCCAATTGGGCCACCGGTTCTTCGAGTCGACACCTTGATTCGTTTCTGGCCAAAAACGCCATTTTCGGATCGGCGCCCGCTTCCATGATTTGCATTGAAGCCGCGACTTCAACAGCGCCCAATGCTGTTTCGCGGACAATATTGACGTGTTTGCGGTTTGGCGTTTTTGACTCGGCAAGGTCTGTTGAAAACGTGATCGGCTCACCGGTCACGACACAAACACGGAAATCGGTCCAGTCTTCATCGGTGTTGTTGTCCACAATGGCAAAACCTTGCAATTCAGCGGCGTGGTTTTCCGCAACACGAAGACGATAAGAGATCTTCCATGCGGCGGCAGGCAGCGTGTATTGCAAGACGGCTTCAGCGCTCTTGGCACTGGTACTCAGTACAAGTTCGACAAATGTGCTATTTGGTTTGATTCGTTGGTAATTCCGTTGAAGTGCCTTGTCGATTTCCTTTTGAACGTCCGCGTCCAAGAACTCAAAGTTATCGATTTCCCGAATCACGCATCGGCGAAGACCCCGCTCCGCAAGCACGATGACCGACTTTGGATGAATGGGCTCTCCCGCCGTCGCCTCGTCCTCTTGATGAAGGCCAACCAGTGTACCTTCGATGGCCTCTCCCGCTTGCTCGACGCGCACCTTCGCACCACTCAGACTTGTTGCGAGACATTCAAGGACGTTTTGCGGGTCGATGGAAATATTCCCTTCCAGTTCATTGGATGGCCGGAAACTGGGTGGTGACTCGAGTCTTACGTTTCCGTAGACGTTGAACGAGGCAAGAACGTCCGCAAGGTGGTCTTGCCGAACTGGAATAGAAACCCGCAGCGGCGTATCCGCACCGACCTCGTAGTGCCGCTGAAAGTCGGCGATGCCATTTGAATAGATGACGACTCGGTTTTCGTTCATTTTGTTTTTACCTTTTTTTGGTTTGCATGTGACCCAATTCGATAGCGTCTCTTTGGGATACTCCTTGATAGATTTGGCGAGGATCCCACGAGCCTGACTTCTCGCATTGCGTTTGAAGGTATTGTTTCGAACTGACACTGTCCAGTTACTGAACAGCGATTTCACTCCGACCGGCAGAAGTCAAACAACGTAGCCGTTCACGCCGCTGGGGTCTGACGCAATTTTCGGCGGAGAAAGCGTTTATTTACGCGAACATATTTTGTCGCCGAAAATGGGTCTGACCCCTTGGAAGCAAACCGGCGGCCTACATTCCGTGGACGGTTACCAAACAACACACGAACCTCTTTTTCACCTACGGGGCAAATACAACACTGCCGTGGACAAGCGTTCCGTCGAAAACCAATGCCGAAGCATGATCAGCGGCTAGCGATTCAGCCCGGTGCTCTTCGCCCTCACCCACCGACTGCACCGATTCCCACGAAAGCTCGCTGAGGGCAGCCAGCATCCGATCGACGTCGGCACATTCTACCAGAGTCTCCGCGTGCCGAACTTCCAATGCATCTAAGATC
>JAJSAJ010000178.1 GCA_024274855.1 Planctomycetota bacterium
GATACCGTCGTTGCCAGTTGCCGAGGTGAACGCCGCGATCTTGTCACACCCTACCAGCTAACGACCAAGGCCAGTGCCTGGTTTCCATTGGTGGCCGTTTGGATGTGACGCGACAGGCTGCGTAGTTTTGGAGGCGAGAAATTGCCTGAAAATTAGTGACTTAATGTGTCGCATATACGCTCTTGGTGTATTGAAGCACCAAGTGGTGGCATGGTATCATGAAGGGTCCCAACCGGTACGCCCGTCTCCGTTGCGACGGAGTTGCTCCTGAGCGAACCTTTCTAGGACATCTGTTCTCATCGATCGAGTCTCTGGAAACCGGGAGGTAATGTCATGTGGTTCCGCCGACGCGTGGCTCGCCGTACGCTGATCAACCAACGATTCCGGCATCATGCCGTGGAACGGCTTGAAGATCGCCTGCTTCTGACAAGTGGATCCGTCGACATCACGCTCGACCCGATCTTCGATACGATCGGCTTTCAGCCGGAGACCATGCAATTCTATGAAGACCGGGGGAGCTTGGGCTCGATCTTCGACACCGGAGCGTCGGTGGTTACGTTTTCGGCGTTGGATCAGCTTTTAATGGATCCGTTCGGCAGCGGCACGGGCATTCCGATCAAAGTACCCGGCGGGGCGGAGGCGGACGGCATCGGCGGAACACTTACCGGTGACGTTTCGCAGCCCGGTACCGTGCTCGTCGACGGCATCCATGTCAACGTCTTTTCTGGAGGCGACATTTTTGATAGTGGCGCCTATTTTGACCAGCTTCAGGGGAGAGGGTCCGTTGATTCCGCTGCGAGCGAGAATCAGCTTACAGGTAACGACTCGCTAAACTCCGAGGACGGTATCTACAACGACTTTTCGCTCGTATTCACTTCCACATCTCCCGCAAGTTCGGCAAACCTGAATGTAAACCGTGCCATTACCGGTTACGACGGCACCACACACACGTTCAGCTTTTCCAACGGGTTTCCCGTTGTGCCGGGTGCCGGCGACGAGTTTCACATTGTTGTTGGGCAAGGCACGACCGCCGGGCCGCTCCCGTCTAGAGAACGGTTTAGTGCCGTCGATGATGGACTTGGGTTGGTCGACACGGACGGCAAATATATGGGACGCTATGTGTTGTTCACCTCGGGAGAGTTGGCCGGGCAGTTCCAGCTCGTGACCGATTACGACGGTGCGACGCAGACGTTCGAGTTAGCCCTGCCGCTGGCCAAGCGTCCACAAGTGGGTGACACGTTCGATCTTCTCGTCGGCACGGGCAGCAGTGCCGTCATGCCGGAGGTCCAGGCTTTTGTCGGCACGCTCGATGGGAGTCAGGTTCTTCCGACGATTTCCGGCACGCCAATGCTCAACTCCACGAACGGGCTGTCGCCGAGCACGAATGTGGGGCCACAACCGTTGCACCCGAACGGCTTGGCGTTGGAAGTGGGACCGCAGGGATTGCTGCTTGACCTGGGCGACTTATTGGGCGATCTCGACCCGTTCCTCGGCGCCTTGTTCGAGGGCATCACACTGCCGATTCCGAGCGTACAATTTCGAGATCCGGGGACCGAACTGGCGACTGCCGAGTCGTTTTACGCCGAGAGTCCCGTGGTCGATCCCTCCCAGACGGCCACGACCGTCCAGTTTATCGGCAGCAGCGAATTACCGGCGGATCCGGTGTTTCAGGATTTCTTCGTCGGTTTTCACCTGAGGTTTCTCACCGGTGATCTGACTGGAGAGATTCAACAGGTCTCCGGCTACGACGCGGCGACGCGAAGCTTTACACTCGACACTCCGTTTTCCGCAGCACCGGCCGACGGCGACATTTTTGAGTTGATTCGCGTGAGCACCGAGCCGATCACGCTGGGGCTCGATTTTGTCGGGTTCGACAATCATCTCGATCCTGGCGACGTAATGACCGTTTCTCCCAACCCGGTCAGCAACCACGTCACACTTACCCAGGGCGGCACGACACTCACGGACCAGATCCACTTGTTCGACACCGGCGCCCAGTTGAGCACGATTTCCGTAGACCAGGCGTTGGCGCTCGGCTTTGATTTGTCGTCTCCGGAATTCTCGATCAGTGTTCAAGGCGCGGCGGGCGTGGTCGAAGACCTGCCCGGCTTCTCAATCGACGAGCTCAGCATCCCCACGCTCGAAGGTGGCGCGCTCACGTTCCGCAACGTGCCGGTCTTCGTGATCGACGTGGCCGAGGAACTGCAGGGGATTCTGGGAATGAACCTTTTCAACAGTGCGGCCGAGTTCCTCTATGACCCGTTCGATCCGATGGATCCCAGCGATCCGACCGATGACCGTCCCACACTGCAGATGACGTTCTATAATCAGCGGAACGAAGTGGCCCCAGAAGAAGTCGACCTCTCCGAGCTGGATCCGTTGGAGGCCGCGTTGCTGGAATCGGCAGCTCAACTGATGCCGGGCGCGTTTGGAGGGTTCGTTGGCCTCACGGGAATCGCCCTGCCTGGCTTTGGCGTGGGCGTTGATCTAGATCTGACGCCGCAGAACGGAACGGTCCGAGAGGAACATGGGACGACAGTCGTCACCGTGAGCCCTGGAGCGTCGATCCCGTTTACAGCCGAAGTTCCCTTCTCGGCTGATTTCTATGATTCTTTCCAGCTCGACTTCGCCACCTCGGATACAGCCCTCACCCTATCCGGCTGGAACACCGATCCGAGCTGGAGCACAACGACTGACGGAACGCTTTCGTTTCCCGGCGATTCGTCGGTGAATGCTTCCGGTGACGCGGCGCTTTCAGCCGTTCTTGGCACGTTTGTTGTCGAGGCTCCGGCAACTGCTGGTGATTACCTCTTGACCACTGGCGGCGGCGCGGGCAACACCCAGTTCACGCTCACCGGCGTGGCCGATCCTTTGCCACTCCGCGACTTTGGCAGCATCATTGTCCGAGTGCAAGAGGCTCCCTCGTTGGCAATCGGCAACGCCACGCTTGTCGAGGGTGCCAACGGTGTCGTCACCGACCTCCAGTTCCCGGTCACGCTCACCGGCGCGGCGGGCGGAACGGTCTCCGTCGATTTAGCCACGGCCGACGGAACAGCTCGGGTATCCGAGGGCGATTACACGGGCGTTGCCAGCACCCTCCAGTTCGCACGCGGCGAGACGGAGAAGATCATTACGGTTCCGGTCAACGGCGACTTGATCCCCGAATCCGACGAGACCTTCCTGGTCAACCTTGCAAATCCGTCCGTCGAAGCCCTCCCAATCGTGCTGACGCCAACTTCGGATGTTACCGGCGTCGACCTGGAAGACGATTCTCATTTCGACCAACTCGAATCCGTCGACGCAAACATATTACGGAGCGAGCCCGGCCTGCCAAAAGACACTTTTGCCATGGAATTTGACCTTAGTGGCATTCCCGCTAGTGCGACGGTCACTTCCGCAACGCTCACTTTGCACGAGGTCGTCGATACGGTTGATCCGGCATTCCTTCGTGCTTTCGTTTTTTGGTATACGGGCGATGCTGATGGCGTCGTGACTCTAGCCAAGCCGTTCAATGAACAACTGCCTATGGGAAACCAGGTCGGTTGGGTTGGGAATCGCACCGTCGACACCGAATCGCTGGACGTCACGTCGTTTGTCCAAAACTGGGTCGCTGCGGGCGACACGTTCGCTGGATTCTACATCGAATCGGCGTTGGACCAGTACGCCATTCACTCCAGCGAAGCTACGGACCCTCAAGACCGGCCCACTCTTTCCATCGAGTACAGCTTGGCGAACGCAACCGTTGAACTTGGCGACGCCCAGGCCGTGGCCACGATCCGAAACGACGATACGGAAATTTCGATCTCCGATCGCCGGCGAAACGAGGGCGATTCGGGGTCAGCCGAAGCAGTCTTTGTTCTCCAATTATCGAACCCCAATGCCGTCGAAGTGGTTGTGAACTACACGACCTCCGACGGTACGGCCACCGCAGGCACCGATTACCAGTCGGTCAGCGGCACTGTCGTCTTCACTCCGGGTGAAACATCCAAAGCAATTGCCGTTCCCATCCTGGGGGATGTGGACGCCGAACCGCACGAGACGTTCTCTGTCCAGCTTTCCAATCCAATCAACGCCACCCTCGCCACCACCCACGGAACAGGAACGATCACGGATGACGACACGATCATCGTTGTTGGCCAACATGTACTGCTTGCCAACACGGCCGATCAAGTGATCTCCATTTACGTTTCCGGAGGCACCGCTCTTCAGGCCGGCTTGATCAACATTCAGATCGCCGATGGTTACCCCCATGTTCCAGGCAGCCAAACAGATGGCCCCAACATCACCGCGGTAGACCTCGTCGGCCCCGGCACGATCTTTGGCGAAGTGTCGAATACCGATAACGACGTCAACGAGGCCGACGAGCAGAGCTGGGTTGTCGGTACGTCAACGGACGCCGGTACGATTCCGGCAGATGGCCTTCTGGCCACTGTCACGATCGACACGACCGACTGGTTCTCTACTGGCGAATCTTGGGAACTCAAACTGGCCGGCACCGACAATGGCGACACTCGTTTTGAAAGTCCGACAGGGCAGATCAATCCACGGATCGAGAACGGAACGATCCGCATCCAATCAGACTGGCCCTACCACAATCATCTCATGCCCATGGACGTCAATGGCGACTCGGCAGTTACCCCGTTCGACGCATGGTTGATCATCAACTACTTGAACGCCGCTACGGCAGGGACGCTGCCGCCAGCGCCCAATGACCCTCCGAACCAACCGCATTTCGTCGACACGAACGACGATGGCGACGCTTCCCCCTGGGACGCGCTGTTGGTGATCATGCTGTTGAACCAAATAGCCGCTCAGGAAGGCGGGACGCCCACGGGCGAAGGCGAAGCGCCGCTCGCGATGTCCGTGCCAGCTGTGGTCACGAACACCGCGACTCCGCTCGTCGTGACTCACGAACATTCCCCGTCCGTTACCCCGTCCGTTACCCCGTTTCCATCCTCGGCGGATTTGTCGAGCGTGCGAGCTGGTACGGCACGCACCGTGGAAGCCGCGACACGGGAGTGGAGTTTCACTGCCAGGGATAATCTCGATGATACGTGGTTTGATTCCGAACTGCAGACATACCTGTCGGATATCGCGGAAGATGTGCTTTCAGCCTGGTCACGATCGGACGCCTTTCGTCCCTGAGTAACTCGCCGCTCAGGACGAAGGCGGCACTGCAAACTCGGGCCCCGTACCGTCGCGGGGGGAGCAATGGCCGTTGGCATGCTGCTGTTGTGCCCGGGATTATATGGCTCGCCATCTCCGTTCCTCCCTTCCAGCGAACGGTTTCGCTTGCCAGACTCGGATGGACCGAGCGCACCGAGCAACGGAGCCCAGGTTGCGATATTACCCTCGGATCGGTGGTGTGAGCACGGGTGTGGCTCTTGAACGGGCTTGCTCAATGCGATAAGTTGACGTAGTGGCGTGAAAAATGACGCTGTCATTTGATGGATGTCACTGATCCGAGTCCAAGGCTCGGGCTCCGGCCAATCCACGCTTTCTTTGTGGCAAACTTGTCTGGTGCCGGGAAAACAGCTCTCTTAAAAGGAATGACGAGGCTTGACGTGGGTGTAGCACGGAACGATTCATCACCTCCGCCCTCCGGGCCATCTTTGCCCAAGCATCCGTCGATCGAGGAGGCTCCTCAACGCATACTCGGCCAATTGGACGGGGCGATTTCGGGTGCGCGCGAGCATCTCCTGAATCTGCAGGATGAACGTGGCTATTGGTGTGGGGAACTCGAAGGCGATACCATATTGGAGAGCGAGTATATTCTGCTGTTGGCTTGGCTTGGCAGGTTGGACGAGCCGGTGGTTGCGAAAGCCGCTCGCTATATCGTTGCTCAACAGTTGCCGCAGGGCGGTTGGGCATTGTTTCCGGGCGGCGAACTGGACATCAGCAGCAGCACGAAGGCCTATTTTGCACTCAAGTTGGCGGGATACGATCCGCAGTCCGAACCCCTTCGCCTGGCCCGCGAGGCAATCCGGGCACATGGCGGCGCGGATTGTGTCAACAGTTTCACGCGTTTTTACTTGGCCCTGTTGGGGCAGATTTCATACGACCATTGTCCGGCCGTTATACCGGAACTTGTACTGCTTCCTCGCTGGAGCCCGATCAATCTATTTCGAATCAGCTCGTGGTCCAGAACGATTCTGGTCCCTTTGGCCATCATGTGGGCCCATCGTCCATCGCGGCAACTTCCCGATTCGCAGGGAATCCTGGAGCTTTTTGTGCGGCCACCGAATCAGTGGCCCGAATTGCGGGCGCCGGGACTTCAGCCAGGGCACGGGGCACTGACTTGGGACCGCCTGTTTCGTCTTCTGGACCGGGGCTTGAAACTGCTGGAGCACATCCATTTTCGTCCTTTTCGCCGGCGGGCGATTCGTCAAGCCGAGCGGTGGATGACGGATCGATTTGTTGACAGTGACGGATTGGGAGCGATCTTTCCGCCGATCATCTGGAGTGTCGTGGCCTTAAGGTGTCTTGGGTACTCGGATGAGAGCGCGGAAGTACGTTACTGTCATGAACAACTCGACGCACTGATGATCGAACAAGACGATACGGTTCGATTACAACCCTGCAAGTCGCCGGTATGGGATACCGCGCTGACGCTGCGTGCGTTGGCTGTCACACGTGAGCCCGGAGATGAATCGGCGGTCGCCGGCGCCGCCGAATGGTTACTGTCGAAAGAGGTCACGCGGCATGGTGATTGGTCGGTCTACGTTAATGCCGAGCCGGCGGGTTGGTTCTTTGAACACCATAACGTTTTCTATCCGGACATTGACGATACGGCGATGGTACTGGCCGCGATGCGTGAGCACTTTGTGCTTGAAACAGACCCGGACATGGTGGATCAGAAACGGCTGGTCATTTCACAAACGACGGCAGACGATCTCGATCAGGCTCGAGAGCGTGCTTTGTTGTTTGACCAGGTGCTTGACGCGTGCGAGCGGGCTCGACGCTGGACACTTGCCATGCAAAACCGGGATGGTGGCTGGGCAGCATTCGACCGAGACAACGACCGCGAGTTCCTGTGCCATGTTCCATTCGCCGATCACAATGCAATGATCGATCCGAGTACCCCCGACATTACGGGGCGTGTGCTCGAGGCGCTTGCGACGTGGGGCGCCTCGCTCGAAGATGAACCGGTCCAGCGAGCCGTTGACTATCTCCGCCGTACCCAGGAGCCTGATGGCAGTTGGATTGGACGATGGGGGGTCAATTATATCTATGGGACATGGCAGTCGCTTGTTGGCCTGGGCTGGATCGGCGTTTCACCGGCGGACCCGTGTCTTGAAAAGGGAGTTCAATGGTTAATGGACCATCAACAAGACTCGGGCGGATGGGGCGAATCGCCGTTGAGCTATACGAAGCCCGAGTTGCGGGGACGAGGACCGGCAACGCCATCCCAAACAGCTTGGGCAATCATGGGGCTACTCGCTTGCGGGCTCCACGAACATCCCTCGGTGCAACGGGGTATCGCATTTCTGACTGGCACTCAGCGTCAGGACGGCGGGTGGGACGAACCCGAGTTTACCGGCACGGGCTTTCCGAAAGTCTTCTACCTGCGGTATCACATGTATCCCCTCTATTTCCCTCTCCTGGCACTCGGCCGCTACCAAAACGCGCTTCGGCGTAACTGGTACGGTCCAAGTCGGGCGTGATCATTCGTCAGCGACCCAGTCCAGCACCCCGGCAGGCCGCCGCAACTTGGAATAGGACCGACCCAGGGCAATGAGTGTTCCACTGTCGCAAATGCTGACTGTGACCCGCTGCGTGCTGAGAAATCGGCTCCGAGCCAAGCGCCGCTATGCCCTGGTCCTGATGCTTGAACCACTATTTCGATGCAATCTGGCCTGCACCGGATGCGGCAAGATTCAACACCCCCAAGACGTGTTGCGTCGCCACCTGACACCCGAGCAGTGTTTTGAAGCCGTGCGACAATGTGGCGCGCCGATTGTATCGATTCCTGGTGGTGAACCACTCTTGCATCCGCAAATCGCGGAGATTGTTGCCGGCTTGGTCGCCCGCAGAAAATATGTCTATCTCTGTACCAACGCGTTAACTCTCGAACAGTCGCTTGGCCAATTCCAGCCGTCGAAATACCTCGTGTTCTCGGTGCACCTGGATGGGCCTCGTTCGCTGCATGATGGAATCACCGGACGATCGGGCACGTATGATACGGCAGTAAACGCGATACGTGCGGCACGGGCGCGGGGGTTTCGTGTCACGACCAACATCACTCTGTTTGCCACGGCGGATCCCGCAACGATTCGGGGGCATTTCGACGCGATCATGCAGTTAGGAGTCGAGGGCATGATGGTCTCTCCAGGCTTTGCATATTCCGATGCGACGAACCAGGACGGGTTTCTGCAGCGTCGGCAGGTCGAGCATCTTTTCAGGCAGTTGCTCGAAAACGGCCGCCCGACGTGGCGTTTCAATCAGACGCCTCTTTTCCTACAGTTTCTGCAGGGAAAGTACGATTTGCAGTGTACGCCGTGGGGAAATCCAACGTACAACCTGTTCGGATGGCAAAAACCATGCTACCTTCTGGACGATGGCTACTGCGAGACGTTTGACGAGTTACTTGCGACAACGCCGTGGGATCGTTATGGCCGAGCGTCCGGCCACGCCGCATGCCAGAATTGCATGGTCCATTCCGGCTATGAACCGAGTGCGGTTAATGCCACACTAGGGACAGTGCGTGGTATGTGGATGACGTTTCGTCTGCAATGGCCGCGAGTTTTTAGAAAGATAGCCGTTCACGCCGCTGAGGTCTGACGCAATTTTCGGCGGAGAAAGCGTTTCTTTACGCGAGCGCATTTTGTCGCCGAAAATGGGTCTGACCCCTTGGAAGCGACGGCGAACGTTCCTCAGTATGCAGGTAGAACGATGTGGTTACGTTGGGTTGTCAGTAATCTTCTGAGTGAAGTAGCCGATAAGAAGGTTCGCACCGCATTTGATCATGCTCGGAATGCGCTGCAACAAACCAGCCGAGCTGATGTGGACAACGAACCGCCTCCGGGACCTCCTCCGCATTGCGACATCGTGGTTGTTTTCGCAATGGCGATGGAGTCCGCTGCGTTGCTCGAGCGAATGAAGTCAGTCGTCACCACCAATTGTGCCTCGTTCATCGAGCATGTTGGTACGCTTGAAGGACGCGGCGTGGCTGTGATTGAATCTGATGTCGGGCAAAAAGCCGCGCGAAAAGCGACGGAAGACATCGTCGAGTTGCATAAGCCGAAGTGGATCATCTCGGCCGGGTTCGCCGGATCGCTGTCAAAGTCGGTTCATCGAGGCCATATTGTGATGGCGAACGAGATCATCAGTGCCGAATGCCCACCGTTGACCGTCCCCTTCCAGATCGATCGGGATGTCGTTCAGGCCACACCGGCATTACACGTTGGACGATTACTGACCGTTGACGGGCTGATTCGCGACGTACGCGAAAAACGCCGTCTCGGCACGGATTTCCAAGCTCTTGCTTGCGATATGGAGACGATGGCTGTCGCGCGAGTCTGCAGCCGGAACCAGATTCGTTTTCTATCGGTACGAGTCATCAGCGACGCTTTGGACGATGCACTTCCGTCGGAAATCGAGCACCTGATTGACCAGAGTTCGCTTGCCGGCAAGTTGGGAGCAGTGACACGTGCTGTTTACAATCGTCCGGGGAGTTTGAAGGACATGTGGAAGTTGCGCGAGACGGCCCTGCGCGCTTCGGAACGATTGGCCAAGTACTTGATCGGGACTGTGGCACAGCTTGAGCCCTGACCGGTGGGAACTCGGCCCTCATCCTCATTCACAAGACGCGTTACATGGTCTCTCCACATCCGCCGCACGGGCCGACAGCTCATCGAAACACGGTAGGCATTGTCGGCGGCGGGTTTGCTGGACTAGCCGCGGCCGTCGCCCTCGACACGCGAGGGTTTCACGTCGAGCTATTCGAAGCAAGACGCCACCTTGGCGGTCGAGCGTCATCGTTCATCGCGTCGGACGGGGCGACTTGGATCGATCAGTGCCAGCATGTAGCGATGGGCTGTTGCACGAACTTTCTCGATTTCTGCAGGCGAACCAAAATCGATCACTTCCTCCGTGTTGACCGTACGTTGACGTTCGTCGGTCCCGACAATTGCCGTACGTCCGTTGCAGGCAATCCGATCTTGCCCGCCCCTTTTCATTTGGCTCCGCTGCTTAGTCGACTTACGTATCTCTCCGGTTCCGAAAAGAGGTTAATTGCCAGAACGCTATTCCACCTCGCACGATTGCGGAATCGGAATCTGCTCGATCGCCAAACGGTCGGGCAATGGCTGATTAGCCGGCACCAAACCCCGAAAACCATCGAGCTTTTTTGGGCGCCGATTCTGGTCAGCGCATTGGGCGAGCAACTGGATCGATCTTCATTGGGTGATGCCCGTAAAGTATTTGTCGATGGATTCATGAGTCATCCGCGTGCCTATGAGCTACAAATTCCGACCCGCGCATTGACCCCCATGCTTGACACGGGCGTGGGAGACTTCTGGCGTCATCGGAACATCCCGATCCACGTTCAATGTCCCGTGCGACGTATCCAGATCGATCGCACCGGCAAGGCTCGGCTCGAGTTCGACATGCTGGCCCCGCGGGCCTTCGACTATGTTATTTGTGCCGTACCTTGGGATCGGATTTCGGGGATTCTCGCGGATGATCCGCAACAGAAGCTCCCCGCACTCGACTCGGCCAGCACGATTGAGCCTGCTCCGATCACTGCGGTGCATTTGTGGTTTGATCGTCCATGGATGAAGTTGCGGCACGCCATACTTGTCGCTAGAACGGGGCAATGGGTCTTCCGAGGCGCTCGAATGCCGAATGTTCCCGGTGGGCCTGTGCTTTATCATTACCAGGTCGTCATCAGCGCCTCGTACGACGTGGTGCCATGGGACCGCGATCAATTGGTTGGAACCGTCGTTGCCGAATTGGCTCGGATCTGGCCAGAGGC
>JAJSAJ010000179.1 GCA_024274855.1 Planctomycetota bacterium
CGTTTTCGTCAGCTGAGTCGTCGATGTCGGCCTCATCACCGGGTGCTTCGTCGTCGTCCCCATCATCCCACTGTTCGGGACGAATGACATTCGAGCGTCGAGTCGGTTCCTTGGATGGTGAGTCGGGTTCCGATTCAATGCCTTGCATGCGTTCCCAATCGGCCGTGCCGAGCAGTACTTCACGAGCTTGCGAGCCGTTATACTCTCCGACAAAACCGTCTTCGGCCATGAAGTCGATCAAGCGAGCGGCTCGGCCATAGCCGATTCCGAGTGTGCGTTGCAGCAAGGAGACGCTGCCGCGCCCCTCGCGAACGATGACATCGATGGCACTTTCATAGAGTTCATCGCGTTTTCGCAACTGAGCGGGGCCTTCGGCCGCATCCGGTTCGTTCACGTTGATACTGACCAGTTCGTTGACAAAGTTCTGTTCGCCGGTGCTGACCGTATCGACAACGGAATTGATCTCGTCATCGGTCAGGTAGGTCCCTTGGCCTCGCAGCAGCATACTTGTACCGGGCCAGAGGAAGAGCATGTCGCCATTGCCGAGCAGCTTATCGGCGCCCATTTCGTCCAGCACGACGCGGCTGTCGGTCCGGCTGGCCACTTGGAACGCGATACGGGCAGGCAAGTTGGACTTGATCAGGCCGGTGATGACGTCCACCGTCGGCTTCTGAGTGGCAAGGATCAGATGGATTCCGATTGCACGGCTCTTTTGGGCCAATCGAATAATATGCTGCTCAACTTCTTTCCCGGAGGTCATCATGAGATCGGCGATTTCGTCGGCCACGATCACGATGAAGGGCAGATGCTCGGGGATTGAGTCACGCTCCTCATCGGTCTCAGGCTGAAGACGCTCGATCAGTTCTTCCTTGCCGAGTTGGTTATAGCTTGTTATGTGCCGGACTCCGGCCCGGGCCAGCAGGCTGTAACGCTCTTCCATCTTCTCGACGGCCCATGCCAGGATAGCCTCTGCCTTTCGCATGTCGGTAACGACCGGGTGCATCAGGTGTGGCAGTCGGCCATAACCGCTCAGTTCGACCATTTTCGGGTCGATCATCAGCATCCGCACTTCATCCGGGCGCCGCGTCATCAGGATCGACGAGATGATCGCATTCAGGCAAACACTTTTTCCGGTTCCGGTCCGTCCTGCAATCAGCAGGTGAGGCAGTGTACTGAGATCGACGGTCAGCGGGTTGCCCGAGACATCTTTTCCGAGGAAAATTGGAATCCGCATTTTCTTGGTTTTGGCCCGCGACTCTTCCATGATCTCACGGAGTCGCACAATCTGGCGCACTTTGTTGGGTACTTCGATACCAACGGTGTTCTTGCCCGGGATCGGTGCGACAATACGAACACTTGGCACGCGCAGTGCGATTGCCAGATCATCGGCCAGGCCGGTGATCCGTGACAGTCGCAGGCCGGCTTCCAGTTCAACTTCATACTGTGCGATGACCGGTCCGGTTTCAATCTCGACAACTTTGACATTAAAACCGAAATTGGCAAACGTGCGTTCGAGAATCTTGGCCTTATGACGCACTTCCTTCGCTTGTTCCTCGAAGCAGATGTCATCGGCAGGAATCAATAAATCCAATTGGGGCAATTCATAGTCTTCTGGATTCTGCTTGAGGCTGGCCTCGTCCAGGCTTTGGATGACCTCCTCGCGTGACTCCTTCTTCTTCTTGCTTCCCCGGCGAACTCTCGGCCCCTTGGCCTTGCCCGAACGTTCCTTCTTGGTTTTCCGGCGAACGACAACGGCCTGTTGGTCCGATTCACTTGCCTCGGTTTCGACCTCTTCTTCTTCCTCCTCGACCACATCCTCCTCTTCGTCTTCCTCCTCCTCTTCGTCTTCTTCGTCATCCGTATTGTCGACCGATCGGCCGCCGACACGGATGGAAACCCCGGACTGTGGCTGTTTTGTCGAACGGGGGAGTCGCGGCGACGCGCGTCGGCCGGTCACCGCGGCCAATGCCATGCGCAGGACCGCGTGCGTTATCTGGATCAGCGCGTAGTCCGTACAAAGCAGCAGCCCGCCGGCAACCAGGCTCGTGGCGAAAATCAAACCACCGATTGTGGCAAAGTGCATTTCAAGCAGCCCGGCTCCCAACGCGCCCAAATATCCACCAGAACCGATCACCGGCCCGGGAGAAAACCACGGTACCGCAATAGCGGCGAGCGATGTGATTCCAATCAAGGACAAGGCCCAGCCGATCAGCCGTACGATCGGGGCATCGATCTCGCGGCGCATTAGCAACAGTGCGTCGAGGATCGCTAACGACAAGATCAGGTAATACGCGCCGATGCCAAAGCCAGTCAGCAACAGTCCGGTCGTTAGCGCACCCCACTTGCCGCACGCGTTCTGAACGTCAGTATTCTGCGGATAGACAAGCAAGTCGGGTTGGTAGATCCGATCCAATGGTGCCACCAGCTCGACAATGGGATCGGCGGGCGTATAGGTGAGCATTGCTAGCGCGAGAAAAATCACTAGCGCGAGGAGTGCGAGTGCGATGAGGTCGAGTTTGAGACTGCGGTTTTCCATAGTGAACGCGCTGTTGTTGGCAATACGAGCAACCGGTTGGATGCCAACCGGGAACTTGAAACCTTTGGGCGCGTCCGTGCCCAGAAAACCAATCCGTAATTTTTTCCTGTTAGACTGTCGTTGTCAGAGTTGCGATGCTTCAGGTGCGACCGCCAATCGACCGATCGCTCCTGCGGTCGGACTCGGCAAGTACGTGTGATCACCTGATAGATTAAGCATTCGGCAATCGGTTCGTGCCGCCGCCAGTTTCCTGCCGGTACGCGGCACGGCTTGCCTGGCGTGAAGGATGGGAATCACTGGTGTGGTGGGCAGAATCGGTGAAGTGGCCTTCTCGTGGTATCATCCCCAAAGGAAGTGTAGCTCGCAAATCCCTTTCGGGAAGGCGCAACCGGACTTGCGGGTTGCATTTTTCGTCGAGCATGAACGGGTTATGACGGTTAGATCATCGCTGCACGACGCCGATGGCCGAACGATAAGCGAGTCATGGAATCGATGTGGGGAAGAATAGGCTTTGCCAGACAGGCAAACCATTTGCGACGACGGAACGCGGGGCCCATGTTATTCGCGATCGACCCTTGGTCATCCGGTCGCGGCCGAGAAGTTGCGAGCCGGCTTGAAACGTCCCGACCCGACAGGTTCCAGAATGGCCAGCAGGTTGCCATTGTCGTCAAACGCCGCAACCGCGCACTCGTGACCCGGCTCACTCGATTCGATCAGCCCACCATGCCGAATCAATTGCCTCTGGTGATCGTCCAACACCATGCGAGGTAAGTGTTCAATCGCCCGCGTCGCGGGCACTAACCGCTGCTCGATCTGTTCGGAATCCAATTGGTCTAGACTGCACGCATCGGACACTCGAAACGTTCCGATTGCCGTTCTGCATAGCTGTGCCATGACGGCCCCCGTGCCAAGCAATTCGGCGATGTCGCGTCCCAACGAACGTATGTACGTACCCGAGCCGCACGTTATTGCCAACCTCAGATGCGGATACGCGTATTCGACGACCTCGATCCGATCAACTCGAACTTGACGCTCCGGCAGCTTGACGTTGACGCCTTCTCGGGCCAACTGGTAGGCGCGCCGACCTTGGACTTTGATGGCCGAGTACGCCGGCGGCCGCTGGGTAATATCTCCAATCAGCTGAGGCAGCACGGCCTCGATCTCGCACTCGGTCGGTCGTGCCGTGCCGCGAAGCTCCACAACCGTTCCTTCCGTGTCGTCCGTCTCGCTACGACAACCGAGCAAGAAGGTTCCATCGTACTGCTTGGGCAGCTGATGTAGAAACTCGACCAGTCGCGTAGCCTGGCCGATGCAAACCAGCAGCACGCCCGTGGCCAATGGGTCGAGTGTGCCCGCATGGCCAACCTTTTCCGGCCGAACAAGATGCTGGACACGGTTGACGACCGCGCGCGACGTGAGCCCCGGCGGTTTGTTCAGATTCAGCAGTCCAAACGGCATTCGTCGTTCCTTAAGCGAGGATTAGCTCCAAGAGAAGCAGGCTGTACGGGCTTGCGATGACTATCCGTGGACAGAACCCAAAGACCCACCGTGCGGAAGTTACAATGTAAGACTCGATCCGGACGATCCGGAACCACAGCCGGATGGCAAGATGTTAGCCTATTTGCATATCATGGCCATCGCTGAAACCCCTTACTTTTTGCCAAACATTCCTGAACCGGACGCACTAAAGACAGCGAAGCGGTCTTGATCGTAAACCGGTCCAGCAGCAGGCAAACAGGTTCCGGCTGCAGTTCCAAACCTCTTGTAGCGTCCTGGATTACGCCATGTCCCGCTCGGCAAGCGGGACCTACCCGGACCACCTTACGATCAAGGCCCAGCGAAGCATATGGTTGGCTCCGTTTCCTCCATTCATTCGAGACGTGCCCGGTGTCATTTTGAGTGTTGGCCACGCCAAGACAAACTGCGAGATTTGGGAAACAAGCGATCGCAAGACGTTGGGTAAGGTTCGTTCCTCATGTAACCCTCAGTTGCCATTTGAGGGGCTAGTTAATTGAGAGGCGCAGTCGACGTGACGACATATCGTAGTCGAAAGAATGTCACTTTATCGCTGAGTCGACGCGTCCTCTGGCTGATTGTAGCGGACATAACCCCCGTGCAGGCATGGAAATGCGTCTGTTGGTTGCGAGCCGGGAATCGGATTTGCACTGTTTGTGTGGAGACGTGTGGAGCCGTGGGCGGGCGGTCCCGAATAACACATACTCCGGCTTGGCAGATGTTTTGGGGGTTCTGAGATGGACAGTGCGATTTTCTTTTCGGTATGTCTCGCTTTTCAGTTGGCAACGGGTGTAAACGACTCGGTGGGTGGTCCCGAATCGCTACCGGCCGTTCCCGCTTTGGACGAGTCGATGGAAATTCTCACGCGCGGCCCCGTGCATGAAGCGTTTGCCGAACAGGTACCGACCGAACCACGTGCCGGGATCGTCGTTCCGAAGCAGCCTCCGGTTTTGGTTGACGAGATACCACCTGATTTGAAACCGGAGGGTGACGATGTAATCTGGATTCCGGGCTACTGGTTTTGGGATGATGAACGCGCGGACTTTCTTTGGGTCAGTGGCGTATGGCGCAATCCACCGCCGGGACGCCGTTGGGTACCCGGTTACTGGCAGGCGGTTGACGGGAGTCATCAATGGGTATCCGGTTTTTGGGCGAGCAACACGGTGGAGGCGTTCGACTACCGCGAGCCTCCTCCTCGGACCCTGGAATCGGGGCCCTCGAGCCCATCGTTGTCGGCCAATCATTTCTGGATACCGGGCCACTGGGCCTATGAGACGAACCGGTATCGCTGGCGCCCCGGATTCTGGTGTTTGCAGCAAACCGGCTGGATATGGGTTTGTGGCCGCTACCTCTGGACTCCGCGTGGCTGCCTTTACATCGACGGTTACTGGGACTTCGCCTTGTCGCGGCGTGGATACCTGTTTGCACCGGTCTACTTTCGCCGTTCGGTTTATATGCAGGCCGGCTATCATTATCGGCCGACCTGTTGGGTTGGTTACGACTCTCTGTTGTTGAATCTATTCATCCGTCCGCGTTATCACCATTACTATTTTGGTGACTATTACGCGTCGGTCTACCGTCGACAGTACCAGGCGGGCTACAGCTATTTTACAAGTCACCGCGGCTACGATCCGCTTTACACCTACTATTCACACTACTACCGTAGTCGTGGGATCGACTATATTGATCGAGTTCGACGCTGGCACGACCACTACGCGAGTCACCGCGATTTGCGTCCGGCCCGCACATGGAGTGCCGAGCGAAACCGTCACCTGGATGTCGCAGGTCATGCCCTCGCGTCACACCAGCGGCTTGGTCGCGACCTGCGATCTGCGGCTGTTGCAGACCGTGCCGCATGGCACGCCACCAGGTTGGGCAAAGAGAAGCTGGCGACAGTTCGCCGTCGTGCCGAGCAGATCCAACATCTGGCTGATTTACGACGTCGGATCGAGCGTCCTGGACTCGCGTCGCGTGTTGGCCATCCGGCCACGACGCGGCACGTTGGAGAAACACGCACTCGCTTGGTTTTGCCAATGGCCAACGCGATTCCGCCAAAGAAGGTTGTCACGAAAAACGACGTGGTTGCGCGGTACGATCGTCGTTCGCGACAGCTGGCGGCCCAGCTCCGGTTGGATGCATCCAAACAGCATGCACGGGCCACTACGCCGGTTGAACCACGTCGTGGGAAGCTGCCGATCAGGCAACCGACGGTCTCCCTGCCGACACTTGGCAAACCGGCATCGCCCGGGGCAAACGCGGGCGGCGTGCCTCATTCACAAACAGACCGGAGCGTGCCTGGGTCCGTGACGGAGCGACTGAGTCGACGCGTGACGAAACAGCACGTGGACAGGTCGCATGCCACGCCAGAGTTGCCGGTCGTCGTCCGTTCGAAGTTCGGCCGGTCGGCACGCGAGAGGCTGAGCTTGCCGACCGGACCGAAGCAGGTGGTGCCGAGCTCGAAATCGACCGAAGTGCTCCGTTACAAGACGCGGGTTTCGAGCGGTCATCCGACGCCAGGTGGGGCGCCGCGGTCCGCGACAAGGCAAGCCATCGAGACGTTGCGAGCCCAGGCGGCGTCATCGGCTGTTGGCGGACATCGTTATCAGGGACCGGATCGCGTGGCGTCGCGCGGTGCGGAAAGTCGCAAACAGACTCCTCAACTTTCGAGGCCGGCAGGCGTGTCTCAAGCCGCTGCCCTGTCGAACTTTTTCGCTCGTCGAGCAGGACGGTCCGCACATGCCGGACGTCGCGAGATGGCGCACACGCCCGCCATACCACCACGGACAACGCGTGGTGCTCTACCGGGTGACGTGCCCCATGCAAACCGTGCGGCCACCAAAAAACAAGGTGGGCATGTGTCGCACCGTCGGGCCACGGTTCACACGGGAATCAGGCGAGCCGCGCCAGCACTCCATGAAAGGGGCGAACGGTCCGCATCGAAGATTCGTCATTGACCCATGGTACGGGTGCGGAGATAGGTTGGCCGGTGTTGACGTGGGAGGGCGAAGCTCCCGCTGAGCCGGGACGTCCCGGGGGTTTTGCGCTCTTGCGGCTCGGCGGGAGGCTCGCCCTCCAGATCTATTGCAACGATCTGTTGCGGCTCGGCGGGAGGCTGAACCTGCTTCAATGCGAAGGCAAAACGTCTGCTTGGGGGCCTATCAAGGCGCGGCTAATAATGTGTAACATACGGCCTCGGGGGGGCGTGTGCTCTCGTTGAGCAGATTCAGGGGCGGGCGGCCAGAATGGAGATTGGGTCCGGCCGGCGTCAGTGGCTGTAGATCTTGCGAGGTTCAAACGGGTGATGCAACACACAAAAAGTCACGCGATTTTTCAAAAGGCCAGGCAAATGATGCCGGGTGGCGTCAACAGTCCGGCCAGGGCGTTCGGGGCGGTTGGTGGCGAGCCGATTGTTTTCCAGCAGGCCGAGGGCGCGTGGCTGCAGGATGTTGACGGCAACCGATATTTGGATTACGTCGGATCATGGGGCCCGATGATTCTTGGCCATGCCCATCCGGCCGTGACGGAAGCGGTCATCGCAGCGGCTCGTCTAGGGACCAGTTTCGGAGCGCCGACCGAGTCGGAAAATGAGTTGGCCGGTCTGATCATCGACCTAGTTCCCTCTGTCGAACAGGTTCGGTTGGTCAATTCGGGCACGGAAGCGACGATGAGTGCGATTCGCTTGGCGCGTGGATACACGGGGCGCGACGTGATCGTCAAGTTTTCTGGTAACTACCACGGTCACGTCGACAGCCTGTTGGTGGCGGCCGGAAGTGCGGCCGCCACGCTGGCCGTGCCCAACTCGCCCGGCGTTACGGAGGGAACTTCGCGCGACACGTTGGTCCTTGCCTACAATGATACCGATGGCCTGCGCGAAGCGTTTGTCGCATACGGCGATCGAATTGCCGCGGTTATTCTAGAGCCGGTGGTCGGAAACATGGGCTGTGTGGTTACCAACGAGGCGTTCCTCCAGGCGACTCGTACGTTAACCCGCGAACACGGCGCGATCTTGATCCTTGACGAAGTCATGACCGGGTTCCGGGTCGGGGTGGGCGGTGCCCAGCAGCGATTCGGCATCACCCCCGATTTGACGACACTCGGCAAGATCGTTGGCGGCGGGTTGCCGATCGGTGCTTATGGTGGGCGCACGGATATCATGCAGCAGGTTCTACCGGCCGGCAAAGTGTTCCAGGCAGGCACACTCAGTGGCAATCCGGTTGCGACGGCGGCTGGCGCGGCCACGTTGCGCATACTTCGCGATCATCCGCCGTACGAGCGGCTTGAGCACCTGGGAGCCCGCTTGGAGACGGGGCTGCATCAGGCTGCGGACGCGGCCGGAATCGAACACTCGATCGCTCGTGTCGGTAGCATGATGACGCTGTTTTTCAATCCGTTGGTCGTCACGGATTGGTCGGTCGCCGCGGCATGCGATACAGCACGTTTCGGCCGCTTTTTCTGGGGGCTGATCGATCGGGGAGTTTATCTGCCATGCAGTCAATACGAGGCGATGTTCGTCTCGGCGGCTCATACCGAGTCGGATATCGACCGGACCGTTCAGGCCGCGGCAGAAGTTCTTCAGTCGTTGGGCGAGTCTGGTTCTTGATGATACCGAACGATCTTCGAAGTCATTGGCAGTGAGGAGCGCGTTTAGTTCGGGGCATCGGCGCGGCGACTTGGGCGTTGCTTCTCCTCGGCATAGCTGGGGCGGTAGTATTGGGGCGTCAGGTTCCAGATGTCATCACGTCGTCCGGCTTGGTAGGCCGCATAGGCCAGACGCCCGACCGAGTCCGCTCGGGGCATGCGGTCGGCAGACGAGGCCAGTTGAATCGTTTTGGGCAGCAGAAGATCTGTCTGGCCAACTGCAGGCCCGGTCAAGATGCAACCGGGCTCGAGACTAGCGATCCATGACTCGGGCCGGACAATCGTGCAAGGTATCCGCGTTTCCCAAAGCTGGTTCTTCACGCGACGGAATTGGGCCGCAAACCACTCGCCGCGCTGTGCGGGCATTACGGCGGAAGCGACCTCGACCGATTCCGGCAGTTGGCTGACGAGCACCTCGAGCGTATTGAGGCCCAGTACGTCGGCATCCGCAGCGTAAGCAAACACCTTGGCCGTCGTGACGGCAATTCGCAACCCGGTGAACGAGCCAGGCCCTTCGGTCAAGGCAACCAGTTGAATGCTCTGTGCCGGCCAGTAGGCTTCGGCCAACATATTCTGCATGGCGGGTGCCAGCGTTTGAGCCGTACGAAGCGTGGCTGGCAGTCGGACCAGTTGCACCACGCGTCCAGACTCCAGCAACGCAACGGACGCTTGTCGAGTCGAGGTTTCGAGAGCAAGAATTCGCACTGGTTTGCTTTGTCCTTGTGGTTGGGCTCGGTCGCCGTGGGGTACGGCGTCCCCGCCCGGCGCTTGGGTCTGCGGGACGGAGCGACGGAACGGGAATCATGATAGGCCAAACGAGGTCAGTCGTGAACCAATGCGTTTCTTGCTCAATGTGGGCTTTTGTCCGGAGGGGCATGTTTTGGCGTTTGCGGTCTCGAGCGGGAGGTTTCATGAACTTCACGGCCGATCGCTTGGGAACTATCTGGTTCAAGTCTCTGAAACAAGAGCTTGCGCATACGCGGCGCGCATGTCGAAGCCTGGGGCTGACCTGCCTGCCATCTCGTGGGTAACTCGCGAGGCGTTTTCCATTAGAGGGGTGGTAGTGTGTCGCCAGTCGTGCCCCCAATGGGAACCACTTGCACCCCTCATTGTTCCGTTCTAGACTTCGGTATGCCATACGCACTTTTTTGTGGTCGCGGCTGTGAAATCCAGGTGACGAACACCGCGTCCTACCGATCCGGTCGCGCTGTGGCAAGTGATTTGCTTTCTTATTTCAGCGAATTCGGAATTCCCGAGCAACTTCTGTTGGGCAGCTTCCGAGGAGGTCCGGGACGGAAAGGTGGCAGGTGGTGAAGCGAGCCCTGATAAGTGACATACACTCAAACATTGAGGCCCTACAAGTTGTGTTGGATGACATCCGACAGCAAGGGGTATCGAAGATCTATTGTTTAGGTGACATTGTTGGCTACGGACCGGATCCGTGTGAGTGTTTAGACAAGATCATTCGGTTGTGCGACGCCACGATCCTGGGAAATCATGATCAGGCGGTCTTGTTCGACCCGGATGGGTTCAATCCGGTTGCTTTACAGGCCGTCTACTGGACGCGAGATCAGCTTGAGCGAAAGACGAAGGGTCCTAGCGGGCAGCGTTATGACGATTTCTTGGGCGAGTTGCCAAAATATCGTCGCGAAGGTGACTGTTTATACGTTCACGGGTCGCCGCGTGAGCCGACGAATGAGTATCTTTTTCCCGAAGACGTGTACGTCCACCGCAAGATGGACGCGCAGTTCGATCGAATCGAGATGTGCTGTTTTCAAGGCCACACGCATATACCAGGCGTGTTTACGTTCAGTGGCGAGTTTCTTACGCCGGACGAGTGCGACTTTGAGTACGCGCTGAC
>JAJSAJ010000012.1 GCA_024274855.1 Planctomycetota bacterium
GGACGAGCGAAAGGGACGATCACGGTCGACGGCCAACTGAGCGAAACCACTTGGTCATCCGCTCAGCCAGCGGTGAACTTCTTGGATCAGAAACAGCTGCAGCTTGCATCCAATGAGACAGAAGTACGCATTGCATTTGATGACGCAAAGCTCTTTGTCGCGTTCCGATGCCTGACGCCTGCTGACGACGAACGGATCATTTTCGGAATCACGAGCCAGAAGGGGAGCAAAGAGAGTCGGCATTGGATCATTGGACAAGATACCAAAGCCCGGCCACTTCGCTTTATCGTCGTAAAGCACGGGCAGGCCACGAAGTTCGAAGAAGGAAAGAGCCAGACGAAAATCAAGACAGCAACCAACAGCGGCATTTGGGGTGTTGAAATGGCGATCCCACTCAACGAACTGGGGTTTAGATTGACCGCCGGCCGAAGTTGCCTTGTGCAACTCGCCCGCCAGTCCAAGGCCGAATCGGTTGCCTTCGCCTCATTGCAGGGTGCTCCGGTATACGAGATCGAGCATTTTGTGCGGGCCGATGTGACCAACGACACAACGCCACGAACACCAACTCAAGTCACTTTAAAAATAGACGTTCCGATCATGCGTCACGAAACCATGGGGACTGGTTCCGGGACCGTAATCGGCGGTCAACTATGTCTGCTGACGGATCGACCGTTACATCACGTCCGCGTCTCCGTGGCCGCGACCGATGGCGTTCGCGATTTTGGCAAAAAATCGTTTCCCCCAAGCGAACGCATGTCACTAATCTGGAGGCCGAACGTTCCGTTTGCCATGCGGTTTTCCGAAGAAGTTCCCGGCGTCGTCGCTCGGTTTACTGTCACCACCGATGAAGGCGTTTGGAGTTTCGTGCGGCGTTTCGGTGCGCCTCGACGGTCGTCAGAGATTCCCGCCGACCTCTTTACCGATGGAGTTGGCCAAGGCAAAGCGCTGAACCATCCCGTCTGTTTCCCGGCCGTCGGGTAGGCCGACATGCCGTGGCCAGAGGGCACAATCGAGTTCTGGATCAGACCAAGATGGAAGTCTAAACCACAACTCGATGGCCCACGTGGCAACCTGCAGCATGCGCTGGTTCACATGGGACCCATCCGGCCCGACCATCCGACGCTGCTGAACGTCAATACAATTGGACTGATTCACAGTTCGAGCGGCTACCTGGTCGGTTCGTTGGCCAGTTCCCGATATCGGCATCGAAGTGCCTCGGCAAGTGTCGCGGATTGGAAGCCGGGCGTCTGGCACCATGTCGCCATGCAATGGAAACTGAACGACGAATCCGGAACCACCGTGCAGCTCTATTTCGACGGTCAAAGGGCCACGAAACAGACCTACGCGTCCCCCAAAAAGACGGCTGCACAACCGCTGAAGGCCACCAGGTTCCGACCGGCCGTCCAGATCGGGTCGATGAATACCGGCATTCGCCCGGCCGATGCTGCCATCGATGAACTGCGCGTTAGTTCAGTTCGGCGGTATGCGCACGACTTCGTGCCGCGCAAACGCTTCTCCGGCGACACGAAGACTCTGAGTTTGTTCCATTTCGATGGGAACCTTAGGGCCGACATGCCGAGCGACTTGCAGGCCACCGTCGGACCCGCACAGTAGTCACAACAGCGGGCTGTTTCAGTCTTCAGCCAATTGCCAATCGACACATACTTGCACGACTTCGCGAGGGAAGCGACAATTAAGTACCATCTGGTCGCTGGAGATTTGGCCAGAACTTAACGATCTTTGAGTTCGTAATGGAGGAATCGCCGCATCACATCCCGTGGACGGACGGTCGCAATTCGTTACGGTCCCAACAGATCGCTACACACCCACTTCATCCATTGATTGAACAAATCGAAATAGGATCACACCATGACCAGGAATCGGCCCATTGACCGGCGGCAGTTCGTTAAACAGATGGGGGCTACGCTTTTGGCGGGTACTGCGGTACCGTACTTTTCCACCAAAGCGAGGGCCGGTGTGCCGCCATCGAAAAACGACCGCCCGGGAATCGGCTCGATCGGCATGCGGTATCAGGGTTCGGTCATCGCGCGCAAAGCCGCAGCACACGGAGACATCGTGGCGATTTGTGATGTCGATCAGGAGTTCGGCGAGAAAGCAAGGAAAGAATTCGGTGTAACAACGCCGCTGTTCGGAGATTATCGAAAAATGCTCGAACGGCCCGATATTGACGTGATCACCATCGGCACTCCCGACCACTGGCACACGAAGATCCTGATTGACGCGTGCCGCGCCGGTAAGGACGTCTATTGCGAAAAACCGCTGACGCTGACTGTTGATGAGGGGAAGCAACTGACGAAAGTCGTTCGCGAAACCGGGCGTGTTGTTCAAGTTGGATCCTGGCAACGAAGTGACCATCGTTTTCGCTTGGCGGTCGAAATGGTACGCCAGGGACGAATTGGTAAACTCCAACGTGTCGATGTTGTCTTGGGCAAGAACAAGACAAGTGGACCGTTCACACCTGAGACGCCACCCGCAGGATTGAACTGGGACATGTGGCAAGGTCAGACACCGGCCGTTCCCTATATCAAAGAGCGTTGCCACTACACGTTTAGTTGGTGGTACGAGTATTCCGGTGGGCAAATGACGGACTGGGGTGCACACCACCTGGATATTGCTCAGTGGGGAATCGGCGAACTGCCGGTTAAGGTCGAAGGAAACGCTCGGTTTCCCGATACCCCCAACGCCTACAATGTCGCGATTGATTTCTTTGCTCGCTATGTCTATCCGAGTGGAGTTGAGATGACCGTGTCAGATACCGGCCGCAACGGCATCATGTTTACCGGCAGCGAAGGGCGACTTTTTGTAACTCGGGGAACGCTCTCCGGTGCTCCGGTCGAAGCCCTGAAAGATGCTCCGCTCCCACGCGACAAGTTTGTGCTCTATCCAAATGATAACCTGACGCGGCCCGAGCGGATGGGCAAGCTCGATTCGATAGTCAACCACATGGGAAACTTCTTCGATTGTGTTCAGTCACGCAAGAAACCGATCTCCGACGTGGTCAGTCAACACCAGAGCGTGACAACGTGTCACATCGGCAACATATCGATGCGTATCGGTCGCAAACTGGCCTGGGACAGCGACCGCGAGTTGTTTGTGAAGGATGAGACGGCAAACGCTTGGCTGACGCGACCACAACGTGAAGGCTATGAGATCGACGCTGGCTGATCTTCCGATCTGCGTTGACGTGGAAGGTAACGGTTACACGTGATCAACCGCCGAGAGTTGTTGGCTTCGTTTCTTGGTGCGGCCGCTTGTGGCATGAGTGGCTGTGGCTCGAGTGGCCCGCATTGTCCACCAGGACGTTTGGTTGGTGCGGCGGTCGAGCTTGGGCATCGCCTGCGCGAGCGGCCCGTGGTCAATGTGCATGACGATCAGTTGCAACGTCATGCGATTGTGATTGTCGGCGGCGGCATGGCGGGCCTTGCCGCCGCACGACGGCTGCGTCACAGCGGCATGGATGATTTCGTGGTCATCGAACTGGAGCAAGACCTCGGAGGAACATCGCGATGCGGACAATCGGCGATTACAGGCTTTCCCTGGGGAGCACACTACGTACCCGCACCTCCGAAGCATTTTTCGGCACTTGTCAACCTGTTCGAGGAAGTCGGCGCGTTGGAAGGGCGTGATGCGTGGGGCCAACCAATCGTCTCTGAAATCTGCCGATGCCGGTATCCTCAGGAACGAGTATTCTACCGGGGAACTTGGTACGACGGCCTGTATCTCCGTGCCGGGGCTAGTCAACGGGATCTGGATCAACTGGCACGGTTTCGAAAAGAAATTGATCGCTGGATTGCGTGGCGAGACAGCCGGGGACGCAGAGCGTTTGCCATTCCCATGGCGGTCGGGTCGGACGACTCGGAGGTCCGTCGCCTGGACCAGATGTCTATGTCCCAATGGATGGACAATCACCGGTTCAACTCAAAGCGTCTGAGATGGTTGGTTCAGTATGCTTGTCGTGATGATTACGGAACGCACCCCGACCAAACAAGTGCCTGGGCCGGGCTGTTTTACTTCGCTGCTCGGCCCGCTTCACCCGGTCGCCCATCGCCGGACTACATCACATGGCCGGAAGGCAACGGACGTCTGGTTCACCACATGAGCCGACCGATCGCCCGGCAGGTCCAGTGCGGCTGGGCAGTTACGTCGATTCGTCCCGGTAGGGTGCCGGACCGACCGCGGATCGAATTGCGTGCGATCAACCACGCGGGGGAAGTACGCGGTTACCTCGCTAAGAAAGTGATCGTGGCAGCCCCGCAATTCCTCGCGGCTTTTCTGCTGGATTCGTATCGAGCCGATTCGTCGGCGCCCGCCGGCTCGTTCCAATACGGAGCCTGGGCCGTGGCCAACCTGACGCTATCCGAATTACCGAAGGAACCCGGGCTGCCGATTGCCTGGGACAACGTACTGTATGAGAGCCCGTCGCTCGGTTATGTCGCAAGCAGTTACCAGCGTGGTCGCGATTTCGGGCCCGCCCTCTTGACCTATTACTACGCTTTGTGCGACCGGGGGCCCGGCGTGGCCCGGGAGAGGTTATTGGAAGTCGATCGTGAAGGCTGGGCCGAGATCGCTCTGAGTGACCTCGAACGACCGCATCCGAGTATTCGCCGACTGGTTCAGTCGGTGGATGTCATGCGGTGGGGTCATGCCATGGTTCGGCCGGCGGTCGGGTTCATTTGGGGGGGGACTCGCCAGGCCGCCGCACAACCGATCGACGGTATTCACTTTGCCCATAGCGATCTGAGTGGCTTGCCGCTGTTTGAAGAGGCCTTTTACCGAGGCACCTTGGCTGCCGAGGCGGTCATGCGAGAATTGGGCCGGACCGTCCAAACCGTCTTGTGAGCATGGCCTGCTCGCGACGCAACCATGTTGCACATATTGGTCCCGTCCATTGACAACCGGCCACGGATACGAAAAGATGCGTTTGTCTCTGGGGGCTCGCCCGAAGAGCGTTACCCGAATTTGAGCGGGCGCGTCTCCTGGCGAACCGCGAAAGCGAAAAAACCTCGGTGCGTCCCGGCTCAGCAGGAGCTTCGCCCTCCCAAGTCAACAACCGCCAACCATTTCCCGGACAGATGCTCGTGACACAACCACCCGCCAAACACGATTCCGAAGAGGCTGCATGCACCAGTTCAGCGATCGGACGGCATCTGTTGGTTGACATGTATGGAATTGACGCTGCATTGCTGGCAGATGGAGCCGAATTGGCCAGAGGGTTGCGTGGCGCATTGGTGTCGGCCGGTTTTCACGTGGTCGGTGACGCGGTGCATGAGTTTCCGGGCGCGGGCGCGGGGATAACTGCGTTTTTTCTGTTGTCGGAATCCCATGCAGCCATCCATACGTATCCCGAATACGAGTATCTGGCACTCGACATCTTCTCGTGCGGCAGTTCGAATCCTGAAGAGGTGCTGCTCCAGTTCCGGAGTTTGCTGAATCCCCAATCGATCGAAACGATATGGCAAGGTCGCGGGAATCCCAAGTTATTGCAGTTCGGTTCGGAACATGATACAGAATAAAACAATGACGTGCTACATGATCTGTTTTCACCAGGAGACGTTGCGATGCGATTCGGCTTATTGTTCTTGACGTGGAGTCTGTTGATGGTTTCGACTGACGAGAGTTTTGGAGAGGAAATCAAACCGGGTGAACAGATAGCCTGTTCACTGCAACTCGGTGCCAACGGAGATTCGCAAAAGGCGGCCACGATTCGATATTGGCTGTTCGTGCCGGCCGATTACGAGAAGCGAACCAATTGGCCGCTGATGCTGTTTTTGCACGGGGCGGGCGAGCGAGGCCAGGACTTGGAGCAAGTGAAAGCGTGGGGGCCTCCAAAACGCGTTGCGACGGAGAAGAACTTTCCATTTGTCGTGGTATCGCCGCAATGTCCCAAAGGTGTCTATTGGCATATTGAGCATCTTGCAAAATTGGTGGATCACATCGCCAATACATGCAAAATCGACAAACGTCACATGGTGGTTACGGGGTTGAGTATGGGCGGTTTTGGAACGTGGCGAATCATTGCCAGATACCCGAAATTATTCGCCGCGGCCGCCCCGATCTGTGGTGGTGGCGATGTCGAAGACGCGCCGAAAATGACACAGATCCCCATTTGGGCGTTTCACGGCGATGCCGACTCAACCGTCCCGGTGCAGCGCACACAGGAGATGGTCGATGCCGTGAAACAGGCCGGTGGGGACGTCAAACTGACCATCTATCCGGGCGTGAGCCACAACAGCTGGTCCGCGACATATGCCAATCCCAAGCTGTACACGTGGCTGCTGTCGCATACGCGCAAACCGTAACGGACGTTTGCCTCATTTATGAAACAAACCGTTAAGAAGAAATCGGAACGCTCATCTATCCTGTTCGCCACCAAACCCTAACCGGACGAGCCGGAACCATTCAGAAGTGCACTCCAGAAGCCGCCTGCTTCAGCTGGCGGAGCAGTCCCGCAATAAACCTACCCGGAGTGCACAAACGTCGCGAAGGTCCAAACGTTCTTTTTAGCGTTGGAGTTACGTCGCAAATCGAAGTGCCTGAAAACATCCTTGCCATTTTGCGCGGAACTTGCCCCCTAGGGGTCTCACTGCGGACCGAGAGGCCATTCAAAGTCACAAAGACGATAGACCGGTCTGTTGTGACCGTTCACACAGGTTGCGGCCCTACGGCTTCGTTTCCTGGGCGATCATTCCGCGACTGCGGCGGACAACGGGTGTATTCCAGCCTCTCATTGCCAAATAGGGGCGCACCAAGCAGCCCCGTCCGACCCCATTACCAGCTCACTCGGCAACGATAATACCATTGTCGATAGCCTGTTTCAGTACCACCGAGTCGACTTGGATCGAGGTATGATCGTCCAGCACGAGCTTCCCTGTTTCCAGCGATTCAATTTGGCCGCTGATCCAATGGTTGTCGTCGTAGTAGCGGATCCGGTCACCCGTCTTCAGCGACGCGGCTCCGGCCGACTTCCTGGCCGCCGGCTTGGCGTTGCCCGCGGGTTGCTTGTCCAGCAGTCCGGCTAGTTCCTGAAGCAGACGCCAGTTTTCGAGACGGTCCTGTCGTGCACTAAGCAACGTGTCGCTCTGGTTGCCCCCTTTGTCAAACTGTTTGGCAAAACGTCCCTCGCTTCGAGCGAAATCAACAAAGTCGACCGTCTTGCTCGTCTTGGGGTTGGTCCACCACGGGTCATTGACGGCAGGATTCCCTTTCAGTGAGAGTCGTTGGCGAATCGTATCGCCCTTTCGGGGATCGTAGACCAACAGGGGAAAAGCACGCGAATCGACGGCAAGCCGGGCCTGGTTGGTTGCCATGTTGTCCGCCACGCCATGTTCCGGCTGGCAGGTCGTATAGCAACAGACCAGAGACGGGCCGTCGAATGAAAGCGCATCGATGATACTACGGTAGAAGTGGTTCATGTGAGCGGCCGTCGTTTGCGCCACATACGTACGAGGGTGCATCATCGCGATCTGGGCAATTTCTTTCCGCCGTTCCTGTTTGCCGGAAACGACCTTGCCATGAAGGCTCATTTTCGCGTTCTGCCCAGTGAATGTCCCGGTAGAGGCTTGTCCACCCGTATTGGAGTAGACTTGGGTATCGAGCACAAACACATTGACATTCATGCCGGAGGCGAGCAATCGGGAGAGGGCCTGGAATCCGATATCGAACATCGCGCCATCACCACCAATGCACCAGATCGGCCTATCCTGCCAGCCCTGTTGATCCCACCGCATACGTAGTCCGGCAGCGAAAGTCGCCACATTTTCAAACAGCGAATTACTCCACGGAACCAGGTAGGGATTGTATGGATAGGTCGATGTGTAGACCGTATTGCAACCTGTTGCGGCCAGGATCCCCCAATCGTTGCCAAACTGGACACCGGTCGCCGCACACATCATTCGCAACGCGGTCCCTTCACCACATCCGGCACAGCTGCCGGCCCCGCCGACGTAGACATGCGACTCTTCCTTCAACATCATGTCGACCAACAGATTGTCACTGACAAACTGTTCATCAGAAGGTCCGATCTCCTTGAAAAATCGGTGACTTTTTCGAATCGTCTCCACAACCTTATCGGTCTTGGTGATCATCTTCAGCGCATCGTCGCCGCAGACCGTAACACATTCCGCACAGCCTTTGCATTTGGCCGGATCGATAATGATCGTGAACTTGCCACCTTCTCCCGTTTTCTTCTTCGGGCCGGCGTAATACTTACGGGGCTCGGACCACTGGCGCGCAAACATATCGCGATCGGCCCCGTCAGGAATCTTGCTCAAGTTCAGCTTCCATTGCTCTTCGCCCTGCACCTTACCGAGAATGGCCGTATCGGGGCACAGAGTAACGCATTCCATGCAGCCGGTACAATTGCCTGGAATATATTCCGGAATTTCCGGGGCAACATAGCTGAAGTCACGAAGTGCGGCTGTTCCGACAGGGATCAACGATCGCGCCGTCGCCAGATCGGCCGGCAGTTCTTTCTCGGCCGTACCGTTTTCATACGCTCGTATGACCGAGTCGTTAAAGGCGCGGACATCGAGCACCGGCAGATCGATAAGTCGATACTCCTGGTCGACCAGCGTGCCATAGGAGCAGTTATTGTACGGATCGCGCTCGCTTGGCGCGTTCATCGATTTAGGGTTCTCGCCGGAAGCCATCGGCTGGGCCTTTCTATGTAGTCAAACGATTTTGTGCGGTGTCAATTCTAAAATCTGGCTCAATACGAAGCAGGTACGGTACAGATCGGCATCAAAACAGCCACGGCAATCAGGCTCGGACGCTGCACGGAATCCGGCATCATGTCAGGGATCCTGCTGTATGATGCGGCGATCGACTTCCTTCAACTCGCTGTACCCCCGTTGAACACACGTCATGTTATCTCGAACGACTTGCTCACCCCGCTTTCCGAAATACTTTCGCAGCGCTTTTTCGACACCGGACAGCACCTGCTCGTCCGACATGCCACTGTTGGCCGCATACGGCGTTAACTTCAAGAAAGCGCCTAAGGTGACAATTCCCTGCATGCGCATCTGCAAGTCGGGAACCGAAGCTACCTCTCGAGCAATATGAACCATGTCAACAAAAAAGACGCGGATGCTATTCTCGCGGATCGTCTTGCGGTGGTGTGGCGGCAGGTGAGCCCAAACGTCCTCTGGGCTCTCCAGCGGTGATTGCATGAAGATTGCCCCCTGATCAACCAACCCCTTCAACGGATTGCCGCTGAAGAGCGAGTTGACATCGTTCAGGATCACCAAATCGACACGATCCAATTCGCTGTGCGTGCTGACGTGCGAGTCGGCGATGGTCAGGTAGTAGGTAGTCGGCAGCCCCTTTTTCTCCGATCCGTATTTCGGATAGGCCTGCACGTCTTTGCCGAAAACATCTCCGGCTATCGACGCGATGACTTTGTTGGTCGTCACCGATCCGAATCCACCGACGCTGTGGCCGCGCATTGAAAAACCACCAGGCGGCCGCAAATCGGGCTCCTCTTTCACATAAAGCGCCAACGGATGCTTGATTCCCAGACAAAAATACTCAAGACCGCCGCCACTCATGTTATGGAACGTGGCGATCAGGTCACCAGGCCGCACATCCCGACTGCCCAGACCGGCGGAGCCATGATAGATCATCGGGATCCGGTCGATCTTGGCATGGCCCATCTGGCCGTTCAGTGCGTCGCAAAATGCGGCTTTGACTTCACGCGTCAGCGAATTACCGGTTGATGAAAGCGGATCGTCCATCCGTTCCAGAATGGCTATACCCTTACAGTGCTTCAACGCCTCGACAATCTCATGCATGGGGAAGGGACGGTAACAGTAGATGGTCAGACATCCGGCCTTCACACCCTGTTGGCGCAAATGATCGACCGTCACCTCAGCGGTCTCCATGTAGCTGCCCATGCCAACCAGAACATACTCCGCATCTTCACACCGATACGGGGCCAGCAAACCATAGCGACGGCCTGTCTTTTGGGCAAACAACTCGATAGACTCGAGCAACGCGTCGCCGACGCGGTCGACATACGCCCGCTGGGCGATCTTGCCCTTCATGTAAGAGTCCTGATTCTGAACGGTTCCCGACATCAAGGGATTCTTGGGATCCAGAAGATTGATAAGCTTGTCACTTGGATCCCCCACATAATCTTTCATGAATTCGGGTTCAGGAAGCCTGACCGTTTCAACCGTGTGAGTCGTCAAGAATCCATCCTGAATACTCATAAATGGAGTTGATGTCGCCTCGGCCGTTCGGCGCGCAATCAAAGCCAAATCACAGGCCTCTTGGGCGTTTCTGGCAAACAGCATTCCCCAGCCGACATCCGCGACACTCATGACATCGTCATGGCCGGCATGCACATTCAGCGAATGGCTGGTCAGTGCGCGAGCACCAATATGAAAAACAACAGGCAGGCGTTTGCCGGAAATCGTGTAGAGCACCTACTTCATCAGGACCAAGCCCTGTCCGGACGTGAAGTTGGTGACTCGCCCCCCCGCCAAAGCGAACCCTTCGCAAAAGGATGCGGATGAGTGTTCACTTTCGGGCTCGAAAAAAACCAGAGAATCTCCCCATAGGTTTTTCTTGCCGTTGTTTACGGCCGCATTGTATCCCGAACCCATCACGGTCGAACTGGTAATCGGGTACGCTCCGGAACCATGTGTAATGTGAGTTTCCACATGGACGACAGCTTCCGAACCGTCACAGGTCACGGGAATGCCCGGATATTGATACTTGCGTGCTGGTTGCTCCTGCACGGGAATCTCCTGATCCTCATCCGAACGTCGCTTCTCAGTATTTGAAAGGGTCTGGCTCATTGCGCCGCTCATTCAGTTAGAAGTTGCCTAGTGGAATGGCGGTCATATTGAACCGCCTGTTTTGAAAAAGACGTCGGCTGGCCTGACCGAGCCCGACGTCAACGGCCACTCGACGCGGTATCGAATCCGTTTGATGACTCCATTTCGATCCGTCTCCTGCGTCAGGTACGCGACTGGGTTGAAACAGCCACTTGTCCACTGTGGAGGGACATGCACCGGGTCCACTCCCATGGAAGATCCTCGCCGCGGCCCACGGTCATCCCCCCAACGTGGTCACCAACCGCATTCAAACCGCTCGGTACGTTCAGACCACCGCATGAACAGGGTAATCCGGACCGCCCGTTGCGTCCAAGCCCCGTGCTCGGAATAGATCGACCGAGCGGCGTCTTTGGGCGAGTGCGCGCGGACACCATGATCGCATTTTAGCAGAACCGGCCGATCACCGCTTCCCCAGAAAGTCTTGGGGGGCCGGTCGGGCAGAGGGAGAAACCGAGAACCGGGTGCACGGCCAATCCCGGTGGCGCGTTTCCCGTCGCCGCGTTACCGCCTCTCCCCCCCAACATCAACGACAGCTCCACCGCTTCGGACCAACACCGAGAACCGACGTAAATCATGCATTGAATATGCGTTACGACGATTCCCAAGAATCGCTTACTGCTAGCCCATGGGCCATTTGCCGCCGGACCAGCACGTTATGCCAGCATCACACCACCAGGAGCCGTCGCGAGGTATTGAGGTGGCCGGCATCGCACTGCCACCCGACTCGGAGTATACTCAACCCGTTTGGGGGTCGGTCCTCCCGTCTCGACCGGCAGCTTGTACTTGCGTGCGGCGACACAGCTTCGTCCAACGGACATCATTAGGTGTGCGTCCCCTTGCGAGTTTTCGGGGACGGTAAACGGTGAATCGAAAGCGTCACTTTGATTGCAGCCAAAGGCCGTGGTGGGGCCTTCGTGGTCCGTACCCTATCCGGCAATCAAATCCAGACGGGTTTTTCCATCTTCCAGGGGAAATGCGAGCACGGCAGGAACGACTCCTCCACAAAGAGGCGTCCCGCGAGATCCCGATATTTCAGCGTCAATCACCGCGAACGCGGAGTGCACGACGATGGTTAATAGGAACGTGTTTCAACCCGGCAAGCTGCGGGAACACGTGCGCGATGTCGCCAAGGAGGCACTTACTCGTGGGGCGCTGGAGCCGATCGAGACCGATTTGCAATTTCTTGTCGATAGGAACATTCGTTTCATCATTCGCACGGTTGTTGGACGTCCAGACAAGCCGCGACCCGATACGGCAGACTACGACGCGGTAGACCGCTACAATCCGTTTCTACCCTATGACCCAATGCTCTATGTGGCCGACGTGTCACCAACGCACGTCTGCTTGTTGAACAAGTACAATGTGGTCGACCACCATCTGCTGGTCATCACGCGTCAGTTCGAGCACCAGGAGTCGCCACTGAATACATCGGACTTTTACGCGATGTGGCGGTGCATGCGTGAGTATGACTCACTTGGCTTCTACAACTCGGGAGTTATTGCGGGGGCTAGTCAGCCACACAAACACCTTCAAGTCGTTCCTCTTCCGTTGGCGCCGCATGGACTACCCATTCCGACTGAGCCTCTGTTGATTTCGAAAAATGGCTCGCGACCCGGTCTTTGCCAAGCCGACGCCCTGCCTTTCGCACATCAATTGTATCGGTGGAATACCGATCCCACTCGGGATCTCGCCAAAGGGGCCGAACAGTCACACCGTGCCTATCGCATGATGCTCGATTCGCTCGGCATCCGTTTTTCGAAAGGACCGCGCAAACGCGTTTCCGGACCATATAATCTGCTGGTCACACGCGACTGGATGTTGCTGGTGCCGCGCGCCAACGAATGCCATGGCCGCGTGTCACTCAACGCATTAGCTTTTGCCGGTGCATTGTTGCTGCACGATGCATGCAACCTGGTGGAGTTAGAAACAGCGGGCCCTTTTGCTGCATTGCAATCGGTGGCCGTATCGCGGCCCGACACGTAGACGGTTTCCTGAAAGACGTTTTGCACAACGAAAAGTAACACGAAACTTAGCAAGGCGGCAACGACGGGAGTCGACACCCATCCAGATGCGACTTTCAATAAGACCTTCCATCGGACCTGGCGGATCGCTCTGCCACCACTTTGGACGGCTGCCACTCCGATCACCGCACCGATCACTGCCTGCGAACTCGAGACGGGAATCAATGGGAAGTAAAGTCCGATGCGTCCGAACAGATCCTGCAGCCAAGTCGATGAGAACATAAAGAGGACGAGGCCGTGAGCGACGACGACCACCCACGCCGCCACCGGACTCAACGGCATCACACCACGCCCGACCGTCGTCATGACGCCGCGCGAGTACGTAAAGACGCCGACGCCGATCGCAACAGCACCGAGTAGAAACAGCTGTTGAGTGCTGGTAACAGTCAGCCATTGGCCGAGGTGAATTTCTCGGAAGGGCGAGGAAGCGACGAAAACCCCCATGACATTTCCAATGTTATTCGCCCCCAAGCTATACGAACCGAAGGCGCCGGCCAAAATCAGTCCCCAGCGTGTATACCAGTCCCGCCGCAGCAGGTGGGGCTGCCACCAACGGATCAGCCACACAATCACGACGTAGATAATTGCAGCAAACAGGGCACCCAAAACCGGGCAGACGATCCACGTAGCAACGATACGGATCAACTCGTAAACGTTCGTTGGCGATCGACTGAAAATATTCCACCCGACAATTCCTCCGACAATCGCCTGGGTTGTCGACACAGGCAGCCCGGCGCGGGTCATCCCGTAAACCGTCAATGCGGCCGCCAACGCTACTGTGAAGGAACCGGCCAGAGCGTCGACATGGCCGAGCTTGCCCAGCCCATGCGCTGCGCCGGCACCACCGAAAACCGCGCCTAACACAACAAACAGACTGCAGATCCATGCGGCCGTGGTGAATCGGATCATACGGCTGCCGACCGCCGTCCCGAACACATTGGCCGCGTCGTTGGCTCCGAGAGACCAGCCAAGAAACAGACCGCTCGTCAAGTACAAAAAGACCGAGTCCAATGCGTTCCTCCCTCCGGACTACAGGGATCGTTTCACAGCATAGATCGCCAACCGATCGCCGCAGTCCTCGGCCGCATCCGCAATCTCACAAATCACGCGAAGTGTGTCTCGCAGGTGCAGCTTGCGAGAAAGCTCGATATCCGAGCCAAAAACCGATCGATTCAACCGCAAAGCGATTTCATCGGACTCGGCTTCGAAATACGAGATTTTATGGATGTGGTCTCGGATACTCGGAACGTCTCGAAAGAACGCTCGAGCCGCCCGAATCGTGTGCTCACAAGCTTCCGTAACAACCGCCCCCAGATCTCGCACGCGGTCATGATAGATGGTCGGAATCTCGGGCTGCTCAACGACGATCCCCAGCAGACTTGCCTTAAAGCCATCCAACAGTGTGTCAAGGTCGCCGAGCAGGTTCAGCACATCGCCACGGGACTCGGGAATCAGCATCTCGGTGTAGAGCGTCATTTCGATCGACCGCCGCAATGCATCAGCTTCCGATTCCAGGGCAGTGAGTTGCTCGATTCTTTCACCCGCGCGCTCCAACCGTGCAGCCAGGAAAGCGTTCAATCCAGCCTGAAAAACCAATCCCCCTTCAGAGATTTTTTCCAAGAACGTGTCGATCTGGCCTTCCAGGGCTCGCGTGCTGCCAAACAGCGAGAGAATACTGCGTGCCATCGTTACCTCGTCTCTCAAATGAATCACGTCGCTTGTCCGTTAAATGTTGCTCGACGTACCAGCAACATCACGGACGGATCACGGAGTTAGACGCGCAAAGGGATCGGGATCAGGCAGCCTCGGCCCGCACACAGGCTCGGATCGTGCTCGCGGCTCGATCACAAAAGCGGCGGCGCCGCGCGGACAGACGGCGACCGTTTATTGTAGCTCCCTGGCAACGACTCTTCCATGGCAGACCATGGGATGATTTACTGCCGAATAGGCACACCCCTGACCGACGGTAGACCAGCATTCTGAATCCCAGGCACTTGAGACTCGGGACTCGGACCGACAAGAAAGCAACGCGGCACGAAGTCAGGTTGCCGTTTTTCGACTTCGCGCCGCGAGCACGACAGCGTCGTGATTCAAGCCAATTGCTCCATTACAGTTGAGCAAATCGCGACTTACCCCAGCTTCGGGTCCGGATAAACGCCCAGGACTATTTCACGCTCGCTCTTGTCAAAAAGCGAATCGAATGTCTGGTTGTGGTAGAGCTGTCGACCACTCCGCTCGTCCCGAACACGAAACGTAACGTTGCGAGGCAACTCGAACCTCTCAATTGCCTCCCGGCAAAGATCGCCGATCGTTGTTTTTCCCCGCGGGCAGTCTCGACGGTGGCAGTAATTGCCGTTCGGGGCGTAGAGGACTAACGAGCGGCGTTTCTGATCGGCTAGTGTTGTCGTCTGTGGCATAGTATCATCATCCTTCGTGAGTCATAGTTTTTGGCAGTTTGTTTGGTTATCTTGAAAGGGCCATTTACTGTCTCATCGGTGTACGAATGGGTCGTGGGTCAATGAGCACGCTCGGGAACCTGTCATGGTCTTCCAGCCGCACAAACGGGTAGCCACGTTGCGATTGGCGTGCCTCGTTCGCGTTCCAATGACGCGCCATTGAGTGACAATGGGGGAGGTCGTGGCCGTACCGGCCATTCAGGAAGCCACATCAATGCATTCCTTATGCCAAGATCCAATTGTGGTGGTCTTCTCCAAGCGGAATTGTCCGAGGACCTTCCGGGGGATACGCTTCAAACAACGGCCGATCATCGGACGGAAAAAACGGTCGGTTCCGCGCGTAGAATTCAGCCGCAGCCGGATTCAGAACCTGTCTGTCCTCCAAATTGATTGCGCACCAGTCGGCTCGAACTACGTCCCACATGTTGACAAGAATGGACTTGAGCGAGGGCCGGGGCACCTGCTGCCATGCACATAAAGTTCCGGACGGGGTGAAATTCGGGTGAAAGGGTCGATCCGGGCTCGTTATCGACGCCAGCTCGCCGCGTGCGGGCGAACGCTCCAAGTAATCGATTTTGTATTTGATTCGCACATCGACTGGGCCGGCAAGAAACAGACGTTTTTCCTGGTCGCGCGTGAGAAAACGAGTCTGAAAGCGGACCATGAAGATCATAGCGTCACCCAGATCCGTGATGCCGCGATTGGACACGACGCGACTATGCTCCACAACCGAATACAACTCCAGCACCAGAGCATACTTCACTGCTAACCATTGCCAACGGTCGATGCTCATTGCTTCACCCCATGTTACGCAGTAACCTCGATACCAAGTGCAAAGGACGTAACACGTCCTGCGTGTGTCACTTCAATGATGGTGCCAGACGGAACTCCCCAATACGACAAACGACTGTTCCAAAACGGCTCGAGCTCTTCGAGCCGCACTTCTTGGTTTCTCTCGGAATCGACAGGCCGCATGACCGAGTGGCACACAGCGCAGACGCCGAACGAACTGGTGTCACTCGGTAGCCACCGGACAACGTCGCTCGTGTGATTGCCACAGTCGACGCAGCGAGCGGAGAAAGCGATGACTCCATCGAACCGGAGCGTCGCGTCGTCATAGCGCCCAATCCCAACCGCAGCGAGTAGATTGCCGAGCGTCACCACGCGCGGGCCGCGCGCCAACCATATGATGCGATACCGCTCGGATGCATGATGCCGGCACGCTGGATTGCGGGGCAAGATAAAGTTCGTCACCGAATAGGGCTTCAACCCGATATGGACGGACCGATTGATGACCGCATCCCAATCATGTCCTGACCAGATCGGCAACACAGCACTAACGACTTGGCTTGCCGCCTCCCTGGCAAGCGCCATCGTGACGCCACGCCCGTTCTCGATAGTCGACTCCGTGCAGCCTCCGAACGGATCATCTTCCGGCCAGTTGTAATAGTCCCGACTAAACGAACATTCGGCACACGCGTCCAGCTCCGATCCTGTTCCGAATGCACTGACGGTAAGGCAGTTTTCGGCCGGTTGCACGTTGGCTCTGACCAGATTCGCTCCGGTACGACGAGCAAGTCGATTTGCCAACGCCAAACAACGCCAATTGTCCGCGCAAACAATGATCAACCCACGTGCCCCGACGACACCATCCGGCACACGTTGGATGTCGCAGGCATACGACACGCATGGGATCCCACGAGTCCGCAGCCATGTCGCATGAACATCGGCCTTCTGCAAACCAACATCACCAAGCGTGCATTGCCCGGCGACCGCATGCTTGTCCATGTAGCTCTTGTTGTCGACCAGAACCAGCGGAACCCGTATCCGGCGAACCAGCTGCCGAATTACCTGCTTGCCGACACTGCCCCCGCCAACAACCGTTACCCGACGCTCGGGCCGCTCCAAAAGGGCCCAATGCCCGCCAGACAACCCACCGGGAAAACAATCCGATTCGCGCATCGCGCTGCGCCCCTCTCACCAGCCCTCTGACCCTGACTGGTGATACCTCACTGCCACGCTCATGCCTGGTTTGCCAGACAAGACACCCCGGCGGCGGCGAGACGCCTCTTTCGGATGATCACGACTCGGCACCCCGCCCGTCGCATCGCCCCATGTTGACCAGCATGACCGCATGGCTCGCGTCGACCCCCGTGGCCCGGACGGTAGCCCGGCGTGCGGGCACCGGTCCCACATCCCGTGAAATTCACCAAAACCGGCGAACCTCGTGCTATCACCTTCGCTCTTGCTTGGTGCGTGACAAACTCTCGGTAACCCGTAAAGTCCGCACCACCTATCGCCATTTGACCAACATTCACCTCGAAGTCAACATTCGGCGTGCCGGATTTGCCAGCAATTACAAACTCCTCATCGAAGGTAATACCGTTACAGCGGCATACGCCCCCACCTCCCCCCCATTACAACCACTGCGTCTGCAACATACGGTGCAGACTGATGTTACAGACTTCATATTCTCTCAGAACACAACTGGAGATTATGTGTCTTTGACAAAAAACCGGCACTGGCGGCCCATCACCTTTCTTTTTTTCCAACACCTCGCCAGAGTAAGTACCACCTCTTGGGAAACGAAAAAAAAGGCATATTCTGGCCGAACACAAAAGTTTCTGCCCCCCACGAAGGCCCGCACCACACCGGGGACTAACTAGGGGTCAGACCTTGTTCTTTGTTGTCATGAAGGAGTGCCAAGGATAGAAATAGAATAGGCGCCATGGCCCGACCACTTCGAATAGAGTTCGCTGGCACGATCTATCACGTGATGTCGCGTGGGAATGCGCGCCAAGCGGTCTTCCGAGATGACGTAGACCGACAGATTCTGCTCGATCATGGAAAATACGAAAATCGGGCCTGCCCCCCTTGGCGGCATGAGGCAAAGTGGGACATCAGCAATTGTGGACCCCGGGGCCGAACTCTCCAAGCATTTGTAGTAGGCTTCCCTGGAATTGGGTAATGCATATAGTAGCGGCCACTGTCAACGGACTTTATCGAAATCAATGGGTGTTTGGTCATTCGAATCCAACAACAGCCAGAGTGTCTGGTTGTCAGTCGCGCTGGAGATAGCTCGCACAGTGCCGTCGCAAAGGGTCGTTAAGAACACCGAATGACCAGGACCGATCAATCCTTTCCTTGGATCTGACTTGGTCACAGGCAGATCCTCCGGCTTCGTCCAGGGCACCGATCGATCAGGAGTCACACTAACAATCAAGAGGGTACACGAGGTGCCATCCTCGATATCCTGCATGCGAAGCGACTCTTTGCTGCCGAACACGGTACCTTTCCCGATCGGGACCAGATAAGTTGTCAGGCCGAGCTTCACATGTGCCTCTGGGTTCTGAAAGGTCTTTACGATGAGTGGGATGAACTGCTTATTGTGTTCACTATCCCAAGGCTCGTCCAGACGAAACTGATCGTACAGAGCTTTCTGGTCCAGGAAGGGAAGAATATGAACGCGCCAGCTCAACAGCGGTTTGCCGGAGGCGTCGTACGATGCGGCAGGAGGATATCGCTTGTGGACATCATGGTATTTGTGCATGGCCAACCCCAACTGCTTCAGGTTGCGCATTGACTGCATGTGTTGTGCCACTTCACCGTCAGTCGTATTTATGTCCGCCTGGGGCTTCGCGAAAGGTCTGACCGTCGGCGTTTGTTTCGGCAAGGTGACACTTCCTGGGGTCTGGCCGTTGATGCCACGGACGATTCGTGCAACTTCCTCCTCGGTAAAATGCCCCGTGATTCGGGCCGATCGCGAAATCGGCACGATGATCCGCGGCGCACATATGAGCTTGCCATCGATCAGTACAGACAGGAGCCTGTTGAGGTTTTCCGAGGTAAGCTTCTTCATCTTCACCGCACCTTTCGGAGTGAAGACAAGGTCGATCACCAGTTGTCCGTGCTCATCCACAGCGGCCGCCGCCTCTGCGATGTCCGCTGACGTAACACAGGACGATTTATGCAGGTAGACATTGCGAGCGGATCCCACGACTGATGCTTCAGTCAACCCTTCGCCAGGTTCGTTCTGGGCGACACGGAACTCGACCTTAACCGTCGATTTGGGCGGTGGGGTCGTCGAACGCATCGAGAAGCGGACCACTCGGTCCTGGAAGAGCGTGAATTCGAGACCCAGCGTTGGATAGAGAGCATATATTGTGGCCGGCGTCTCCTTTCGCTTCTTAGCTTCTTCGGGATTGCCGAAGGCAGCCGTTAAATCGGACAGACTCGCCCCCAGCCCGATACCCTCCTTCGTCTGGCCCGCAAAGTCGCGAACAATCACTTCCCGCACTTCCTGACCGTAACAGTCCACTGAGTGCCAGCCCCGCACGGGACTGACGCGAAGGGTGAATCCGCGTGAACGGTATTCGAGCATTTTTCCGTTGTCTGCGGTTATGTCCGGCTGTCCCAACAGGCGAATCACCTCGTCACGACTCACTCCAAACCGCGCCGGTCCCAATCCGACTCCCGGCTTTAACTCCGGAGCAGCCAAGTCTTTCTCCTTGGGTAGCATCGGCAGCGTTGACAGGCCATTGGTTGTCACTGTGAACCCGTCCGGCGGTTGCATTCGCAATCGGTCGAGATCCACATCGCCGTCGAACACGATGTCACGCATCGTCCCAGTAAAAGCGTGGCCATCCGTCGACCAACCCTCATATTCCAGCTGCACTGGAAGATCTGTCCGCGGGTCGACCCAGGCCGTCCATTCCAGCCGCAGGCTCACCTCATCCTGCGTGGCGACGAAGCCAACGACGGTATGTCCGTCAATGACCTTTTCCGGAAGACGACGCACCGCGTTCGCAGAAAGTTTCCGTATCCAATCGTATATATTGTCCCGGGGACGTGATTTCGACCCCACGGTTATGTGGGCCTCTCGTGAAGCTGGCAACACGAGCATCGATATTCCCAGATTCCTGTCCAACACGGAATAGGTACCCTGCATGTGCTCATACTCAGTTCGCATCAGTCCGTCGGCAAACGCCACGCACGTGTATTTCGCGACCTTCCCGACGACGCGCTCGCAAGCGATCCAGAGCTCTGGTGGTTGCCAGGCGTTTAAATAACCCGGGCCAGTTCCGGATCGGCTGCAATTGTGCCTGTTTCCAGGCGCAAAGGAACGTGTCTTGAAAACAGTCGTTGATGTCGTCCTCCACATTCAGGAGGCGATAAGCCGTCTTCCAAACGATTGGCCCGTACTCGTGGACGATTCGCGACCAATCATGCATTTGGAGCCCTCCGACCATTTATTAGAACACATTTCACAATCGGGCTTGGCAGGTCGCATACGCCGACTGTCTCGTCCCCAGAACAGCTTTGAAATGCGTTCTCGTCTTTTCCTCAGTCGTGCGAGGGGGCCGTTTCTTACAAGAATTCTCGGGATATTTCCAAAACCGGGCCTTTTCCCGGAACGAGATCTGGATTGTGACATTCGTCGAACGCCAGGGCTCACGTGCCTTGCGCCTTCCGGAATCCATTAACGTGGCATACCAATCCGTCAGCGTCTTACGAGTGGAATGATTGCGGACGGCTTCCGCAATGAAACACGCCCCGTGCACGCCAGAGTGATCCATCTGAGTGGGCGTTGGGAGTACCGTGCCCAACACGTGGGTCTTGCAACGTCGGCACGTACCGAGACCGCTCAACAAGCGTCTTCCTTCAACCGCCGCTGCAGAACGGAATCTGGCAGACGTATGACGGTTGCGCGTTTGATGCGATTGTGGACCGGCTCGTCCTCTTCATCCCGGGCCGGCCGAAACGTAAATGCGACCACATACATACCGAGTTCATAGGCGTCGGTTCGAATCACCGGTGGCCAAAACTGCTCCGCGTCCTTGGTCTGAAGCATCGCGGCAACACAACGCGATGCGCGACCAGTAAAGCCACCAATGACCATCTCCAGGCTGCGCCGGATCTTGTCGAACCGAAAGTAGACCAATCCGGCATCTCGATTTGATTCGTACGGAAGGTATTCCCATTGCCCCGTTTCCGTCTCGAAATACATACCAGGCTTGGCCTTTCGATCACCGGCAGACAGATGCCGTCCTCCCCAACAACTGAGCGGCTTATCATCCGTTTTGCGATAGATCATAACGCAAGGACAGCTACGGCGCACCGGTTCGGTAAAATCGTCTTCCGAGCGGAAAGGGACGGCGTTAACGAATGGAAATGCAATCACAGGCTCGCTCAACGGATTGCTTTTTACGCTGCCCAGGCAAATCGTGGCATTCCGCGAGGACTTCTCGCGAAAGTGCTCGATCTTGACGATGGCGTCCTTTTTCAATTCATCGCACGTCTTCGTCTTGGCACACCAAGTCGGCGTCAACCGAGGATCGATCTTCGGGATGGGACGCTGTTTGCGTGCCCGTTTCCTCCTGCTCTCGTCCGAAGCCAGCGTCGTGATTCGATTGACGACAGCCGCATGTAGCAACGAGTCCGCGGCAGCAACCAGATGATCGCATCGTCTCGCATCCCAGCGCGTACCCATCGATATCTCTACATGTTGACAGGATCGGGCCATTGACCAGAATCGATCCGGTTTGACAACGAACAAGGCTCCCGGTAGCTCGGCTTCCAAGACCCTCTCGGTTTGCACCAGGTATTTACAGACGTTTTCCAGAGCATGACGATTAATCTGCTTGGAGCTCCGGTCCAACAGATGCATCAGTTGATGGCGAGTAATCCCAATTTCTTTCGCCAGGTGGCTGATCGATGGCGCGTCGGCGGCTTGGAGCCCGAGCAAATGAAACAGACGTAGTTGGATTCTCATAAGAACAACTCCCGGCTGGGCAGGCCATTCATTTCCCGGCACGACGTTTTTCGGGCAGCGATGCGAAATGCTTGTCTGCAAAGTCTAAGTATTGCTGCCAATCGTAGCGAGTCAAGTCATGCTTGCCGCTTCGAATATGGTAACCGATGGTCCCGGCAACCGGACGATCGACCGGCTGCATCCGTTTGACCGGCAACCCAGGCGCACCTAGCAGATGATAGACCGGATTCGCCGCCAAAGCGGAGAGGAACTCGCCCCGCGGATCCGCCCACCGGTCCTCCTTGGCACTGGCGATATAGACGGGGCGAGGGGCAACCAGTGCAACGAGCATGTGCTGGTCGACCGGCAATGCTTGTTCATTGTCGTTGAACTGCTTGAAGTTGCCACAAAACCAGTGTGGAAACACGGTGTTGATCCGTTTGACTGTTTCGCCGAAATGCCGCCTGCTAAGCGCGGCACCACCACATCCCGAGTCGTTCGAAATGACCAGCGCGAATCGTGCGTCACGGGCTCCCGCCCAAAGAGCCGTCTTGCCTAGACGCGAATGGCCCAAGACAGCAACGCGACGCGGATCCACGTCCGGATCCTGCTCGAAATAGTCCAACGCACGGCTCAAACCCCAGGCCCAGGCACTGATCGAACCCCACTGGTCAGGCTCAGGACGCGACTGGCCCTTCTTGTAACTCAACGGATGCACGCCATTCTGAAAACCATCATCGAAATCCGGATCGATATCGCCGTAGTAGATCGTGGCCAACCCATAACCACGACTCAGAATCAATTCGATCGGCCAACGACTGGCCGCACTACCACGAGTCTTCCGCGTCGCCCGATGATCGATATAGCCGCGATCCGGTTTATTGCGCATCCATCGTGACGAGAGTCGGATGGCGGGATCCAAATGCACTGCCTGATTACCTCCAAAGTTCAGGCCGACAAACAAGGGCACCGGCTTTGACGTACCTTTCGGAAGATAGATCAAGATATCCATCGACGACTCGTGCTGGTGGCTCGTCAAGGAAACCGTAATCTGCTTGCGAATGGCCTTGCCAGCAAGTGCATTAACATCCCGATCAAACTCGCGATACGTCACCTTCTCCGGAGGGCCTGGACAGCGACCATAGACCCATGTTTGAAACAAACGCAAGATCTCGGGCCGCCGCGATTCGATCCATGCCTGAGCGTCTCGGATCGGCTTACCGTCCTGGCTGACCAGCGGATCCGGAAGGGTAAACTCGGGGACGTTCTGCTCGTCGTAGTTGGCTCCCGCCGGCTGTGCATCAACGGGATCGGCAACCAACGCCACCAATGCCCATACCAAGACCAAGACTACCTGTCGAGACTTCTTCATCGTGACGGCTCCTAACGCGGGCTGCGCCCGCAAGGCTGTAGGGTCTACGGTACAAACCTTCTTCACAAGCATGCGCACACCGTGCCTGCATGTCACAACCTGAGACTCCCAGTTAAAAGACGTGCCGGCCGACCGTCTCCGAGAAACACCACGCCGAAGACAATTCCAATTGGCTCGAGACTCCATCGCTTTCCTAGTCTTCTCATTGGCCAGATTGATTCGTTTCTTTTTTCGGAAGAACTCTCTGCAGGATAATGAACCCGATCGCGCCGGCAACCAACGACGCTGCCAAAACCCCCAGTTTAGCTTGTCCGACAATCGCCGCCTCTGAAAACGCCAGGCTGCTGACAAAAAGCGACATGGTAAACCCGACGCCGCCCAGACAACTGACACCCCATACATGTTTCCACGAAACACCGGCGGGTAACTCCGCAAAGCCCGTTCGGATCGCCAGCCAGCTGAAGCCGAGCACGCCGATCTGCTTGCCGATCACCAGACCGAAGACGACGCCAATTCCGACAGAAATGGGACCGGTCGCCATGCTGCCAAGATCGACCGCCACACCGGCATTGAACAAGGCAAACAGTGGCAGGATCAAGAACGACGAGACCGGGTGTAAATGATGCTCTAAACTGATACCAGCCGGCCTCATGTCCTCAGCGGCAACGTAGATATCCTCGAGTGCTTCCAGCTGTTGATGGTCGGTAACCATGCTTTCCCGAGTCAATCGGCTACTGGCCAATTGATCCAACCGGTCTCGGCAGCGAGTCAGAAAAGCGCGTGGCTCCAACGTAGCGCGGACGGGAATCAGTAATGCAATCAGCGTACCGGCAACGGTCGTGTGGACACCAGACGCGAGAATCGCCGCCCAGACTCCAACACACAACAGCAAATAGATACTCGTTCTCCGAATCCCCAGGCGTCCCGCAAGGAGAATCAGAACCATAAACACGGCCGCGATCACCAAGGCGCCAAAGACAATGGTTTCGGTGTAAAACAAGGCGATGACAACAACTGCGCCCAAGTCGTCCACGATCGCAAGGGCGGTGAGAAAGACCTTCAAGGAGACTGTAACGCGACTGCCGAACAACGACAGGATACCCAAGGCGAAGGCAATGTCAGTCGCCATCGGGATGCCCCATCCTCGCGAACCGGGTCCACTTGGATTAAACGCCAGGAAAAGTAACGCCGGCGCCAACATCCCGCCCAACGCCGCACTGAACGGAAGCACGGCGTTCTTAAGCGATTAAAGTTCTCCCACCAGAATCTCTCGCTTGATCTCCAGACCAACGACAAAAAAGAAGATGGCCATCAAACCATCGTTAATCCAGTGATGCAACGACAACTGAAAGGTTGAACCGCCCAAAGAAAACCCAAGCGTCGTGTGAAGCAGATCGTCGTAAGCGCCCTCCCAGGGCGAATTGGCCCAGGCTAATGCGACGACCGCGCAGAGCAACAGCAAGATGCTGCCGGAAACTTCTGAGTGGAAGAACCGTTGGAACATACTCGGTAGACTGCCGGGTGTTTCTCGATCTAGCATTGCTGAACAACTCCATAGCGGAAAATTCGCGATCCGAGGCCGCACGGACAATCGACACAAACCGTTTGCCATACGATACCATTTTCGCGAGCCGCACGTCATACGCCAGCACTGTCATTCACGCGATTCCATCATGCGGCAGCCAATCTATGTGCCCATAACGCCTATTCTTACACACCCTGCAGACCTCGCATGCATCGGGTATAATCTCCTTACCGTTTCGACTTTCGGGGTCCCAATCGCGGAGGTTTTTACAATGCTCTGCCGGTTGTTTGCACGCGGATCCGTGTTACTGGTCGTTCTGACGACCGTGATCTGGAGCGGCGCGGCGTGGTGTTGGGCAGCGGAGGCCCCAACGACGTCGTGGAAAGCCGGGGTTGCCGCACACGTGATCACGCCCAAGACGCCGATGTGGATGGCCGGATATGCAGCTAGAAACAAGCCATCCGAGGGCAAGATCCACGATCTTTATGCGAAAGCCTTGGCGTTGGAAGATTCGCAAGGCTCTCAGCTGCTGATTGTTACACTCGACCTGGTCAGTATCCCACGGCCGTTGCACGATTCGCTCGTTACGCAAATCCAAAAACAATGGGGCATTTCGCCGGAACGTGTTGTCCTCGGAGCCTCGCACACCCATTGCGGACCCGAACTCCGTATGGGCAAGGCGGCCCTTTATGGTTTGCAACCGGAGCGTGTTCAGCAGGCACGACAATACATGGCCGAATTGAAACAGACCCTGTTGACACTCATTGGGCATGCAATCGAAACGAAGTGTCCGGTCGAGCTGAGTTACACGCATGGCCGAGCCGGCTTTGCCATGAACCGAAGACTGCCGACCGAAAATGGGATTCAGAACCGACCCTATCCCAACGGACCGGTCGACCACGATGTTCCAGTGCTCTGCATCGATGGACCGACGCACCAGCTGAAAGCCGTGCTGTTTGGCTACGCGTGCCATGCCACAACGCTCGGCTTCTACCAGTTTTGTGGTGACTACCCAGGTTTCGCCCAGCAATACCTCGAGCAGGCACATCCTGGATCGGTCGCGTTATTCCTGGCCGGATGCGGAGGTGATCAGAACCCCCAGCCACGTCGCACATTGGACTTGGCCGAGCAACATGGCCGGGCTCTGGCAAACGGCGTGGAAGCAGCCGGAAACTCAAAAAGTCGATCTAGTCGGCTGACACAATCTTTCCAGATCTTGCCAGCACCCGCCCCCTAATTCAACCGGTTCCATTCGTCTCTAACCCACTTGACTTCGCATACCGAGGTACCTTCCGATGGCACGCTTACCCCTGTCGCTTGCAGCCCTTGCATGCATGCTTCCATCGTCCCTGGTTCATGCCGAAGTATCGCTGGACGAAAGGCCTTCGGTGGCCGGTGAGTGGGGCTACCGGCCCGAGCAAGATGCGGCATCACAAGTCACGCCTCCTTCGTTTTGCTGGCGACCACAACGCGACATCACTTCATGGGAACTCGAGTGCACGGCCGTCTCAGGAAGTCCATTCCGCTATGTAGCCTCGGTGGAAGACACGAACGTGCACTGTCCACCGAAGGTTTTTCCACCTGGCTGCTATCAATGGCGGTATCGGGGGACGGACCACCAGGGTCGGCCAACGCCTTGGAGTCGCATGCGGTCTTTTTCGATCAAAGCCGGGGCGAGCGAAATGCCGATGCCCGTTCGCTCGGAACTGCTCGCTCGTATTCCAACGCACCATCCGAGGTTATTTGTGCGGCCCGAACAGATGCCCCATTTGCGGCAACTGGCTCAAGGGCCGCTGAATGATTTGTTCCGCCAACTTGTCAAACAGTCGGATCAACTGGTAGCTAACCCGCCACCAACATCCGAGCCTCCGAAGTATCCGCCCGGAACCGTCCGCAATAGTGATGCGTGGAGGACGATCTGGTGGGGCAATCGCACTTATACAACACGGGCACTCAACGGCGCCGCAACGCTGGCCTTCACCCGATTGCTCGGCGGCAAGGAAGAATATGGCCAACTGGCCAAACGGATTCTCATGGACTGTGCCCAGTGGGACCCCAAGGGATCCACCGGTTACCGGTACAATGACGAAGCTGGAATGCCATACGCCTATTACTTTGCCCGCACCTATTCCTTTGTCCATGACCTACTCAGCGAGGACCAGCGACAACAGTGCCGACACGTTCTGCAAGTCCGAGGCGAGGAAATGTACCGGCACTTGAATCCACGGCATCTTTGGAGACCCTATTCGAGCCACAGCAACCGAGCCTGGCACTTTCTGGGCGAAGTCGGGATCGCAATGCATGGCGAGATCGAGGAGGCCGACGATTGGATCTGGATGGCTATGAACGTCTTCTATAACGTCTATCCCGTTTGGTCTGATGAAGATGGAGGCTGGCACGAAGGTTACGTCTACTGGAACAGTTACATCAGTCGGTTCACATGGTGGGCGGATGTAATGCGGGCCGCGATGCGTATCAACGCCTACAATAAACCCTACTTCTCCCAATGCGGCTATTTTCCAATGTATTTGTTACCACCCGGAAAAATCGGCGGCGGATTTGGAGATTTGAATGCGAAAGCTCGGTCCTCGGGAGCCGTCCCATTGGTCACGCAATTGGCGGCCCAATCGGGCAACGAGTACTGGCAGTGGTATGTCGAACAGATGAAGGGCCCGAAGCCGACGACCGGCTACGTCGGGTTTATCCGCGGCGCGCTACCGAAAGTCACCGCACGTTCGCCGGACGATCTTCCCACTTCTCGGATCTTTCGAGGTGTCGGCGTTGCCATGTTGAACACCACGATCAAAGATGCCAATCAGGACGTTCAAGTTCTGTTCAAGAGCAGCCGTTTCGGCACGCAATCGCATGGCTATGATGCGAACAACTCATTCTTGATCTGGGCTTTCGGCCAGCGTCTGTTGATCCGCAGCGGATATCGAGACAGCTATGGCACGCCGCATCACAAAAACTGGATGTGGAGCACACGATCCGTCAATGATATCACCGTGGACGGCGAGAGCCAGATGCGTCATTCTGCAGCAGCTCGAGGCGATATTATTGCGTTCAAAACGACGCCAACAATTGACGTGGTTGTTGGCGAAGCAGGGGACACTTACAGGGACAAACCGAATCAGCCGTCCCGTCTCGATCGATTAACGCGTTCCATCCTGTTTATCAAACCCGGCCTAATCGTCGTCTTCGACCAACTGGTCGCGAAACAGCCGGCCCGATTCCAGTACTGGCTGCACGCGACCAAGAAGTTCACCATTGCCGATCAACGCTCCATCAGACTCCAGGTCGGCGGTACGAAATGCAACATCGCCTTCTTGGCTCCCGAAAGCCTGCAACTGACACAGACCAATGAGTATGACCCGAACCCGCGCCCACGCATTAAGCTGCGTGAGTGGCACTTAACCGCCGAAACCCCGATCAAGGCGAAACAAGTTGAATTCATCGCCGTCTACACACCACATCGAAAAACAGACTCTCCCCCGCCGACACCTCGGATAGAACGTGTCGACGGCGGATACGTCCTGACTGCCAAGTTGGCCGATGGTCAGGCAACACTGTTGCTTCCGCGCGGTCCGAACAGCACCATCTCGGCCAGTGGCATGACCACACACGGACAAATCAAAATCCAACGTTGCGATGCGGCCGGCAACGTCAAACAGACGCTCACTGTTTCGGGAATCAACGAATAACGAAATCGATTGTCGCATGTCACGCTGAGTGTCGGCTGTGCACGGCCGCGACTCACTTCAGGCGAAACTGGTAAAGCGCTTTGGAACAGCCGGGGACCACACCTCACGACCGACTCGGCGTCCGAATCACCGGACTCCGAGTCAACACCCGCGAAGTTGATGGGGGCGCTTACCGAACCGAACCGGAGCGGGACGCGTATTTAAGAACAAATATTGACGGGATTGCTCCGCCGACATAGTATGGCACATTAATGGCGTCTCCCGCGTTTGCCAAAGACGTTGCGGTATGGGAGTGGCGAGTCTTTTTGCGAAGCCAGGCACCCGATGCGAAGTATCCATCAGCATTTGACTGCGATCTTGGCAATGGCCACTTATGGGGTGGCTGTCGGCAGCACGTGGTTTCACACATGCCTAGTCTGTTCGCCTGTCGCATCACCCGGTCACTTCGCAACGACGTGCCACAGCTGTTGCTTTGATCCATCGGACAACGTGCGATTGGCCGCAGGACTTGAGACGCAGCCGCGTCATCCAGAAAAAGGCGATTCGCCTCTATCCAAACGCCAGCATGATGATGGGACATGTCTTCTCTGTCGGTTTCATTCTCAGAAGTCGCCAACAATCACGGTCTTCATGCCGTCACTCGGTCTGGGCATTGTTCAGGCCATGGTCCGGCCCCCTCTCAGACAATGGGCCGAGCAACCACTGAGCGATCCCGATTGCCGCTCGCCGCCAGTTGGCGTCCGGCTTGTCGCAGCTAGGGATCTTCGTAGCTGAACCTGCGACCGCTCAGATTGTTTGCTGCCGACGGTCGAACTCTTCCGAGTAAAGCCGCATGCGCAATTCTGGAGCGAGTTGCTGTCTCGTGAGAGCTCCAGGCTGTGCCTTGTGCGCACATTTCGGAATCGACGAAGCGGCGTTAGCTCGCCGTTTTCAAACGCTCGCCGGCACTCGGGCGGCCATCCTACCGCCCCGTCCATGACACGATCACCATTGTAAGGAACACGTCACAATGACCAGAAGCCATAAAGCGTTTACATTGATCGAACTGCTTGTTGTAATAGCCATCATCGGCATTTTGGTGGCGTTGCTCTTGCCGGCAGTGCAAGCCGCGCGCGAGGCGGCGCGTCGCATGTCCTGCAGCAACAACATGAAGCAAATCGGAATCGCACTACAAATGTACCACGACGCCTTCCGCCAACTGCCCGCGGGCTGGCGGGGCAACGACCCGGCTACCGGCCAGCCGCACTGGTTTGGCCTCCCAGGCTGGGGCTGGGGCTCGGCAATTCTACCCTTTCTGGAGCAAGAGAACGTATCGGACGGCCTGGTCCATTCCGAGCGGCCGATCACCGATCCGGTCAACACCGCCGCGCGAACGGTCCATCTTCCAATCTATCGCTGTCCATCCGACATTGGTGACGAGACGTTCGTTCTTCCTGGAGGTGGTATCTTTGTTGGTCCAGGCAGCTTCCAACCCCTGGAATTGGCCACCGGTAACTATGTGGGTGTGTTCGGAACGGTCGACTTGCATCACGTCTGCATGAGCGGCAAGTGTGAAGGAAACGGGACGTTTTTCCTGAATCGCGGTCTGAATTTTTCCGAAATCAAGGATGGTCTGAGCAACACGATGATCGTGGGCGAACGGTCCTCGAAACTGGCCTATTCAACCTGGGTTGGGGTTGTGACAGGAGGTCAGCACGGTCCGGCACGTGTTGTCGGCGTCGCCGAGTCTCCACCGAACTCCAAGGCGAGTCCCGAACAGTACTTCCACAACTTCAGCAGTTGGCACCCGACCGGAACGCATTTTCTGTCAGCGGATGGATCGGTGCACCTGGTTTCGGAGACAATCAACATGCAGGTCTATCACGCCCTATGCACGCGCAAAGGGCATGACATCATCACGGAAGCATATTAAGGGCCGGCGAATCAATTGTTGTCGCGTTTACTGAGAGACATCGCGTCGGTCCCGGTCCCCCACGGGCTTGTCCTGTGGGAACCAAAGTCTCTCAAGCTACAGGGCAGCCGAGCGGTCCTCCATAGCTGCGAGGCTAATTCACCCATGGGACAAGCCCATGGGGGTCTGTACACGGACAACCGTCATTGAGCTACATAGCATTTCATCGCTCGATAGGTCAAGACGACACGATTCGAGCGTGGTGGTGCTGGACCGTCGACGTTGGGATAGATGTCCCGCGGTGACGGACTGGCCGTATCCAAGAACAATCGCCAACGTTTATGCTGGACGACATCGGGAATCATGAACTCGCGAGCCTCCGAGGTGGCATTGAACATCAACAATACGTCACGTCCCGCGCCGGTCGGATCTTCCTGAATGCTGGGCGAAGTCAGCAGGCAGATCAGAGTCTGATCGTCGGGATTCCAAGTTGCCGATAAGCCATCCGCGTTAAACCACGACACATCCGGCAACTGGCCATCCTCACGAACGTTTCCCGAAAGAAACCGCTGGCGTCGTACTGTCGGTTGATTGCGACGAAACCGAATCAACGTTTTGACAAACCGTAAGAGTTCCGAGTTCCGTTTCGTCAGACGCCAGTCGAACCAGGATAGATCATTATCCTGGCAATAGGCATTGTTATTTCCTTTTTGAGTGCGTTGGCATTCATCCCCAGCCACGATCATGGGCACACCCTGACTAAGCAACAATGTAGACAGGATATTCTTGATCTGCCTGGTCCGCAATTGTCGGACGGCCTTGCGACGTGTCGGTCCTTCGACCCCATAGTTATCACTCAGATTGTGGTTATCTCCGTCCCGATTGCCCTCGCCGTTGAGCTCGTTGTGTTTGTCCTTGTAGGTAACCAGATCATTCAGCGTAAAGCCATCGTGGGATGTCACGAAATTGATGCTGCAGTACGGCGATCTCCCGCCCCCCTGGTACAGGTCACTCGAGCCGGACAGACGTGTCGCCAGATCGCCAAGCGAACCCATATCGCCTCGCCAGACTCGGCGGATGTCGTCTCGGTATCGTCCATTCCATTCAGCCCAATGTCGGTGGTTGGAGAACGAACCGACTTGGTACGCACCAGCCGCGTCCCACGCTTCGGCGATGATTTTCGTATCCGCTAACATCGGATCTTCGGCAATGGCCTCAACCAACGGAGGATTCGGAACCAGATCGCCGCTGCGATCTCGGCTGAGAATCGAAGCCAGATCGAAACGGAATCCGTCGACGTGGTAATTGTGAACCCAGTGGCGTAAACAGTGAAAGATCATTTCCCGAACGATCGGGTGGTTGCCATTAATCGTGTTGCCACACCCTGAATAGTTACAGTAGCGACTGCCACAGTTTGCCAAGTGGTAGTAGACGTGGTTTTCGAGCCCCTTGAAACTCAAGACAGGCCCCAATTCGTTTCCTTCACACGTGTGGTTGAAGACAACATCCAGAATCACCTCGATGCCCGCCTGGTGCAACGCCTTGACCATTTGCTTGAACTCGAGGACCTGGCACCCTGGTTCGTTGCCGACCGCGTAGCCACGATGCGGTGCGAAGAAGGCCATCGGGTCGTAACCCCAGTAATTCGGACGTTCGGGAGCATTTCCCCAGATGTCTCGGATCGGAAACTCGTGAACCGGCATCAGCTCGACTGCCGTAACCCCTAACGATTTGAGATAAGGGATCTTCTCGATCACGCCAAGGTACGTCCCCGGATACTCGACCTTGCTGGTCTTGCTGCGAGTGAACCCACGCACGTGCATCTCGTAGATGACGGTCTCCGATATCTCGCGGCGCAGATGTCGGTCGCCCTCCCAGTCAAAGTAATCGTCAACGACAACGCATTTGGGCGGACGGATAATCCCGTCGTCTGATTTCTGAAAATAGCCCGCCAACGCCTTGGCATAGGGATCGATCAATCGGGCTTGACCATCATACCAGTGCCCCCGCTCGGGATCATTGGGGCCATCGGCCTGCAAGTGGTACAGTTGGCCCGGCCCGACACCCGGCACAAAAATACTCCAAATGTCTCCCCAGCGATCCGTGGCACAATCAAAAGGGACGACATCCGACGGTTCGCGATCCGTCACACCATCGTACAGCAGCAAACGCATGGCCGTTGCCGAATGGCTGTAAATGACGAATTGCACGCCGCCGTCGTGGAGCAACGCTCCGTAAGGCAACGCATGGGTAAACTGGAATACAGGATGGGGATGTCGCATCAGCATTAGCAAACCTCGCTACGTTCCAAGGTGTATATCGTGGAAGTACGTCCAACAATACCACCCACAAACGTGCGAAGCAGGACTTCGAACCCCTTTGTGATGGAAAATCAATCGGCGCGCCGCATGTCGCGATACCTGGCGAAACCATGCCATCGGGTAAGGATGTTGCGCGCCGGTAAACCTTGCAGCCCGAGCGGGATAGAACAGCAAGACTCGTGCAAACCGCCCCCCCAGACGCCTGCTACGACTCGCTTGCAAACCGTGCAGCCCGCAGTGCCACTTGCCACAATCCTCATCTCTTCCGGTATCAGGCACGTCCAGTATCAGGGCAGGCGGGTATTTGCCAGCTCCTCTACTCGTCTCCGCGAAAATGCGCGTGACAGTCGTCGCACGCACGCGTCATGGTCTTAAGCATCGACTTGGCGCCTTCCTGGTCGCCTCGGTGGATCGCCATGTTGACACCACCCGCGGCATCGCGCATCTCCACGCAATACTTGACCCATTTTGCTTCGTCCGCTTCATCCGAACAGTATGTGTCGTCAAAAGCCGACACTTGGGCAATCGCAGCCAAAGCTGCTGCCAATCCCACAGCCTTGTCCCGAGACTTCGCGAATCGACGACCGTTGACACCACGACGCAAGCTGCTGTTGAGCTTGGGAACCTGCAACATCAATTGCTCGATGTCCCCCACCGAATGCCAAGAAATATCGTCCGAAGTCTCACTTTTCAGAGCCTCGTCCAAACTTGCCAGTGCCTTGTTCGCTGTTGCAAACTGGTCCGCGTTCTCAGCAACCGCCAACGCAGCATCAATTACCCCTTTCGCCCCCTTCTTCACCTGGCTGGACTGATCGTGCTTGGCCAAAACGAGTGCGATCACGGCAACCGTATTCGCATCCCGCGCCACCCGCTGCTGCTGACCGGACTCGTACTCGTCTTCTGTTGCCAAATCACTGTGCATATGATCAACCAGAACGTGCAACTGACCAACCAGGTCTTTCGCCGGTACATAATGGGACGGTGCACAGGTCACTCGATCCGCCGCCGGGCCAGCCGCAACAATCGGTAGACTACTTGCCAGCCCGATCAGCCCGATTCCAACACCAACAAGGACAACAAAAAGAGTGGGTTTCATCCGAAAACTCCTCATCCAGATCGTTCATTCCCCTTGACCTGCCTGTCTCAAAACCGGCAGGGCAGGCCAACCAAAACACATACTTCCGTCTTGTCGGCTGGCGGTGCGTCCATCGTATCGGTTTTTTTCACCGCGCAGACCCGATAATCTTACCAGAATACCTAACCAGCTAAGTCGTCACCATGGGTCGGCAGGGCAGCCACCCAGCTTCAAGCCGGCGTTGGAAGGCAGTGATCGTCAGCTGGGCCAACGGGAGCCAAGCTGGTGAAAAGTGTCGACTCTGGTTGACGTTACGGCTCAGCCGGAGCTTCGCCCTCCCGTGTGGTGGACCATCTTACGATCAAGGCCGCGCTGGGACCGCATTGGTCCGACCCGCTGGTCGATCCGCTTTGCCAAAAACCTACCGATGCTTGAAGTTGGCACGATAGAGCCCCCTATTAGCGGTATTTGCAGGTTTTATTGCGAGAGCAGGCAGCATGAAAAAATCCGTCGAGGGGGTCAATAGCAACATCAGGTCGCCGGTGCGTTGACAACCTGTGTGGCTCGCACGTAGAATTCCCAGTTTCCGTCACCAAACGAGCGACCGTTGAATGGCTAAAGCAACATACAAGAGTGCCGGGGTCGACCTGGACGTTTACCGCGAGTCGATGTCCCGCCTGCCGCAATTGATGCACCGAACGTTTTCGCCTCGGGTTTTGAACCTGGATGGCGGGTTTGCCGGTCTTTTTCAGCTCGATTTCGACAATCGGTTGTTTTGCCGCAACTACAGCCAGCCGGTTTTGGTTTCTGGCACGGACGGCGTTGGCACGAAGCTAAAAATTGCCCGATTGGCCGATGCCCACAATACGGTCGGCATCGATCTGGTGGCAATGTGCGTCAACGATGTCATTTGCTGTGGTGCCGAGCCACTTTTTTTCCTCGATTATGTTGCCATGTCTCACGATGACCCGAATATTTTGGCGCAGGTCGTCGAGGGCGTCAGCAACGGGTGCCTGTTGGCCGGTTGTGCCCTGTTGGGTGGTGAGACGGCGATCATGCCCGACATGTACGCTGCGGGAGATTATGATCTGGCCGGTTTTTGCGTCGGGGTTGTGGAGCGGCGGCACCTGATCGATGGAAAGACGATTGTTCCGGATGACGTCGTTTTGGGCGTGGCATCCAATGGTCTACATTCCAACGGATTCAGCCTGGTGCGAAAAGTCGTCTTCGAGATGAATGGACTGGGCGTGGGGGATTCGGTTGATGAACTTGGCCAAACGGTCGGGAGTGTCTTGATGACTCCAACTCGCATCTACGCGAAAAGCGTGCACCAAGTCCAGAAATACTACAAGATCAAGAACGTCGTCCATGGTCTAGCCCACATCACGGGTGGGGGCCTGCATGAGAACATCGAGCGGATCGTGCCCCCGACTGCTGAAGTACGGATTGACAAGGGCAGTTGGGAGATTCCCCCCCTTTTTCCGTGGCTGCAGCGGCTTGGCAACATCGACGAAGACGAGATGTACCGCGTTTTCAACATGGGCATTGGGCTCGCTTTGATCGTCCGCCCGTTGTACGCCGATACGGTGCAGCGGATTATTCGCGATCAGGGGTTTGGCTGTTGGCCGATCGGCCACGTTTCCGAAGGATCGGGGAGCGTCGTTTGGACCGAATAGTTTGCCACGACGGTCGCCGTTCACCTGTACGCCTCCGGTTTTTGTTACAATACCAGCGGTCTATTTTCCTGTAGCCGTTCACGCCGCTGGGGTCTGACGCAATTTTCGGCGGAGAAAGCGTTTCTTTACGCGAACACATTTTTGTCGCCGAAAATGGGTCTGACCCCTTGGAAGCGAGCCGGCGGCCTACATTCCGTAAACGGTTACATTTTCCTGCCCACGATTTCCCTCGGAGACCCGCTCCATGACACGGCCACCTATCAGCGTTCTGCTCGCTTTGTCCAGCCTATTCACGTCCGCCTTCTCGGTAGGTGCAGCCGAGGATACAACGCGTCCGGCAACTGCATCGCCCCCACGCAATGTGTGCGAGTCACCTCGAGACATTCCGATAGCCTATGCAGCCGACCTGGTCATTGTCGGCGGCAGCACCGGTGCGGTATCGGCCGCGGTGGCTGCAGCCGAACAAGGTGCCAAAGTGTTCCTTGCGGCACCGTTTCCCTATTTGGGTGAAGACATGACCGCCACGTTGCGGCTTTGGCTGGAACCAGGCGAGCGGCCGAAGTCTCCATTGGCTCGACGAATCTTTAATGACACGTCACGCGAGGATCCCAATGGAAAGGGACTGGCATTCTCATACGTTTCGGACCGTTCCGCTTCGTCCCCGCACCCCGACACGACGCCTCCATCGCGATTATCAGACGGCCGTTGGAACCTAGCCACCGATCAGAGTGTCCAATACGATGAGGACGTGACGATCACCGCCGATTTGGGAAGCGTCCAAAGCGTTCGAAGCGTGGCGGTCACGTTTTTTCGCCGACGAGCCGGTTCGGATCCCAAAACAGGATTCGAAGTGGGCCGAGCCACTCTTTGGACCAGCCAGGATAAGAAGACATGGCATCAGGTGGATAAAATCGAGAACGATCTTCCATTCCAAGACGTCTCTCGTCTGTCGTTAAATGTCGGCACGCAGGCACGGTATATTAGGCTGCTGTTGACGCTTCCCGAAGACTACACACGGATGTTAATCGGCGAGATCACGATTCATGGACCTCGTCCGCCGGCCAAAGCGGGCAGGTCGGACACTCTTCCGCCACGTCCCATGCACGTCAAGAAAACCCTGGATGATGTCTTAATTCAAGCCGGCGTTCAGTACTTGTACAGTTGCTATGCCACGGACCTGCTTTACAACGCGGACGGCGACGTGGCGGGGATCGTGATTGCCAACCGAGCAGGTCGTCAGGCAGTGCTCGCCAAGACGGTTATTGATGCCACATCGCGAGCGACGATGGCGCGAGTCGCCGGTGCCCGTTTTCGACCTTATCCGAAGGGCAATCACACGTTTCAACGCGTTGTCATCGGAGGCCATCCTGCCGATAATGAATCGCTGAAAGCTCGGATCCCCGCAGCGCCCTACTCAAGCGTCTATGCGAACCCGGCCGGGGATTCCACCAACACGTTCGACATCATCGAATACACGCTTTCATTACCAATGGCCGATGACCGATACGGCTCGTACATGAAGGCCGATCAAATTGCCCGGACAATGACCTACGACCCGGATCAACAGTTCACGTCGGATATACTCTTCGAAGTTCCACCAGATCCGATGCACGGACAAGAGACGGCCGACGGGCCCTTTAGAAACGTCGACGCGTTGCCGTTGGGCGCATTCCGCCCCGAAGGAATCGACCGATTCTGGGTCCTGGGGGGTTGCGCGGACGTTTCACGCCGGCAAGCCGAAGGACTGCTCAGGCCACTAGCCCTCATCGACCTGGGCGCGCGCATCGGCCAGGCCGCAGCAGCTGCGGTACAATCGATCTCGGAAAGCAAACCAGTCCGACTCAGCGGCGCCTCATGCAATTCGTCCTCGCGGAAAGTAAATGTGCGCGAGGCACTCAGCGGCGTACGACCCGTGGGAACATACAAGACGATTCACCAGCAGGCGAGAGCTCTTCCGATTCTGAATACCTGTGACGTGGTCGTCATCGGCGGCGGAACGGGCGGTGGTCCGGCTGGAATTGGTGCCGCACGTCAAGATGCCAAGACACTTGTCATCGAATATCTTTACGGACTCGGAGGGGTCGGAACGCAAGGTGCCATTTCCAGTTACTACTGGGGAAATAGAATCGGATTTACCGCCACCGTACTTGACGGTGCGACGAAATGGCCCATTGAGCCAAAAATGGAATGGTACCGCAAACAACTGCTCGATGCGGGCGGCGAAGTCTGGTTCGGTACGATCGGCTGCGGCGCGGTCGTCGATGACGACAATCGAGTCATCGGTGCCGTCGTCGCAACACCCTACGGACGCGGTGTCGTTCTTGCCAACACGGTTATCGACGCAACCGGCAACTCGGACGTCGCCGCGGCCGCCGGTGCAAACTGTATGTATACCGATGCAACCGAATTCGGCATGCAGGGAACGGGCCTGCCCGGCCGGCAACTCGGGGGCAGTTACAATAACACCGATTTCACAATTGTTGACGAAACCGACTTGCTCGACATCTGGCGCATGTTTGTCTTCTCAAAGAATAAGTACGCCAACGCTTTCGACCACGGCCGGCTGATCGACACTCGGGAACGGCGCCGGATTGTCGGCGGGTTCACGCTGTCGATCCTCGATGAAGTCAACCAACGCACCTACCCGGACACCGTGGTTCAAGCCTACAGTAACTTCGACACGCACGGCTATACGATCGATAAGTATTTCCTTTTGGAACACCCCGAGAAAAAGGGAATTCACGTCAACATCCCGATTCGCGCCATGTTGCCTGACGGGCTGGAGGGAATCATCGTCACTGGCTTGAGTATCAGTGCGCAACGTGATGCGATCCCCCTGATCCGCATGCAGGCCGATATTCAAAACGGTGGCTACGCAGCCGGTGTCGCTTCGGCAATGGCCGCTCGCCGCAAGATCCCGATCCGCCAAATCTACCTTCGCGAGCTTCAGGAACACTTGATCAAGATCGGCAATCTAACACCAAGCGTTCTTGAGGACAAAGACTCGTATCCGTTGTCAGATGCGAAACTCGCCGAAGCGGTCACTAGCCTGCCCAATGGGATCGGCGCGGCCGTAATCATGACCGAACCCCAACGTTCGATCCCGATGCTCGAAAAGGCCTATGCCGGCGCTTCCGGCGACGCGAAACTCGTATATGCCAAGGCCCTCGCCGTACTCGGCCAAGCGACGGGACTCGTGACGCTGCTCGATGCCGTGCAACAGGCCAAACAGTGGGACGCCGGCTGGGACTATAAGGGAATGGGCCAATTCGGCAGTGCGCTCAGCCCTCTGGATGAACTGGTCATTTGTCTCGGGCGGGTGGGGAATCCGAAAGCAATTCCCGCGATTCTGGAGAAGTTGAAACAGCTGGATCGCAAGAGTCCGTTTTCCCACTACCGCGCCGTCGCGCTCGCACTGGAACTGATCGGCGATCCCGAAGCCGCAAAGCCGCTGGCCGAGGCCCTCGCACGGCCCGGCATCACCGGCCACGTCCAGAATGATCTCGAATCCGCCAAACGGGACGGCACGCCAGGGGGTACGACCGCCGAGCGCCCACGGCGCAATTCGCTTCGCGAGCTGCTGCTGGCCCGTGCGCTCTATCGGTGCGGCGATTATCAGAATGTCGGCCAGACCATTCTGAAACGCTACACGCATGACCTGCGAGGCCATCTGGCTCGCCACGCCCAGGCGATACTCGATGCAGGGCACACGGGCCCGAAGGCAGCCGAGAAATAGTCCACAGGAACGGGAGTCATCGCGTGAGGAGTTCAGCATGATGAGATTGAGATCTGTTGTCCTGGTATTGGTCTTGCTCCTGGCCACGGCTCTGCCGCTTGCAGCGCAAACGTCCTCGATGGTGTGGAACGCGAAGTGGAAGGCCGAGAACAAGCGGTGGGTCGCCTATCATTTGACCGGCGTTAGACCGGACAGACTCGACGCTACAAAGAAACTCATTGTCGAAGCCCTTGCGCCGCTGGGATTCAACGCCTTATTCTGGAGGTCGACTACGGTTTCCAATTCAAGTCACACCCAGAATTAAACACTAGCGGCCTTAGCAAGAAGCCGACCCGCGAGGAAACGACACGGGGTGTTGCAGCTACAATCCAGGCAGGGCTGAAAGAACTGCATTCGACGGGCAAGTGAGCAACCGACTGCCTCAAGACAGCACGCGGTGACGTTCCAGGCCGACTTCTAGACGCCTCCTGGTTAGTGAAGCCCCGGAGATCTTGAGCACCGTTCGCGACTCGCCACTTTTGCATACCGCGACCTAGATATCAGTCACCATAGAAGCCGTATTCGTACGCCGCATCATACATGGCCAGCACATTTTCCGGTGGCACGCCTGCTTGAATGTTGTGCACGTTGTTGAAAACATATCCCCCACCCGGCTTCAACAACTCGATGTTCCGACGCACATGCCGACGCACCGTCTGAACATCCGCGTGTGGCAAGACATGCTGCGAGTCGATCGCACCACCCCAGAAGGTCAATCGATCTCCGAACTCGGCCTTCAGCACCTGAGGGTCCATGCTGTCGGCGCTGATCTGAACAGGGTTGATCGCATCGATGCCATTGTCCAACAAGTCTGGAATATAAGCTCGGCAGCCACCACACGTGTGGTACCATACCTTGGCGGGCGTCTTCGACTTGATGAATTGCACCAGTTGTTTTTGGCGAGGTTTGACCACTCGGCGATAAAATTCGGGCTGAAACAGCGGCCCACGTTGACCGGCAATATCATCACCGATCATGATCACGTCAACAACATCCCCCACTTCGTCCAGAAACAAGCCGAACCAATCCAGCCAGAATCGCAGTGTCCGATCAAGCAACGTTTCACAAAACTCGGGCTGCTCGATCATATCCATGAACCACCGTTCGAGCCCTCGCATGTACCAGCAGATCTCATAGACGACTCCGCTGATCCCGCTGACAACGGCATACGGTGTTTCGTTGCGTATCTGCAAGGCTTGTTCGCGCAGTCCCGCGAAACGCGTCGGATCATCACCTTTGGGAAACGGGTACGCCTTGACATCGGCGGTCGACGCGTCGGCAAGTGGATGGTGAGTGATGTCCATATAGAGTGGTGACTCGTCGGGCATCGACCATCGGATCCCGAACTCATCGACCAAATCATGCCACCGTTGGCCGTCACGTTCAGCAGCAACAATCCGACCATCAAAACCCGCGGCAGCGCCGGCGTGGATATAACGAGTGTCGACGCGCAGACGCTGCAAAACGGCCTCACTTGGCTTGGCCAGTTGTTGGACCGCATCGATAATCGCAATTTCTTCGTCAAGCTCCAGATGCTTAATCAGCATCTCGTACGCGCACTTGTGAATCCCCGTCTGGTTGCCTCCCAAGTCAATCGGAATTCGATCAGGCGTCTGGTGATTCATCGCGGCCAGAAGACGTTGCCGCCCAGTCATCGTTTCCGCGTGTGCATCCACTGTACTTCCCCGTCTATCTTCTGTTGTCTGTCTGTTTTCAGGTGCCCGTGACAAGACGGAACCCATATTGCCAGAGCCGTTCGGACGGCTTCCGAGGCCGAATCGACTCCGAACGAGCGGTTTCCGCCGCACACGACAAATCGCCGACACATTTGCTATCCGCCATGATCACGTAGTCACCAAGATACAACGGGTATTATAGCAGATTTCACGCAGCAAGAAGCTACGGCACCCCACACCGTGTTCTGAAAAGAAGCCGCCTGTTTTAGCTGGCGGAGCAGTCCCGCAGTAAACCTAGCCGGACGCGTCGGAAGTTCGTGTGATGCCAAGCGTCCATTCCAGCCCTGAGATCACAACGAAGCAGGGGGCGTTACGGCGGGTCGTGGCCACCGCGACTGAACGGGTGGCAACGGAGAATACGGCACAGTCCCTTCCAACCTCCACGCATCGGTCCGTGTTTTTGCACAGCTTGGATGAAATAGTTACTGCAGGTTGGCGTGAAGCGGCAACTGCCACCAAGCAGCGGGCGGAGGACCGTTTGATACGCTCGCACAAACAGGATCAGGCACCAAGCGGTGGCAGCCGACAACCATCGCGCGACACGCCTCACTTCGTTCCCCTTTCAGCTGCCGATCGATGCGTCCCGCCAAACGAACCAAAGAATCGCAGACGTCCGAAAAAACGGGCTCGGCACCCCGGCGCGGACGCGCGACCAGATCGATGCCCGCCGGTATGCTGCCTTGATGTAACCGAAACGCTTATCGAATCAGGCGTTTCCAGCGGTTGCGCACGACCGCATTTCCGACACGCCGCGAGACGGAAAGTCCCAATCGAGTATGGGGCAACCCGTTTTCGCACCCCTGGACAACCAGAACACGATCTGCCGCATAGACATTTCGTCGGTAGACACGATCAAAATCTCGCTGCCAACGAACCCGCTGTCGCCTAAAAAACGTGTTGTGTTTCACCGTTCTGTATCATCCTGACCCGGCGGCACACCGTCCACCGGCGGGTGCAATGGCTTGCCGGCCCAATCGTCTGAATCGATCCGCGTGCCACGCCCCGCGATCCCAACCCGATCGGTATCAAGCCGCTTGAGGCTGCGCCGGCCAACTCGCATCGTCAGCCACGCCCAGACAACCAGCCCAATACCACCGATTGCCAGCAGCGCCAGCGAGCCGATCAGTTTGAACCAGACAACAGGCGTAGGGTGTTTGGTTGTAATCTGAGCTAACAGCGGCAGTTGCACTGCGAACGTTGCGTACCCCAAGGCGACAGCCTGGGATCGCATCTTCGAGCGGTTGCGGCAGACCGCGTCGATCAAACGACGGACCGACTCGCGTTGTTTCGGTAATGGTCGCGTGTCACCTGTCACGGAACGGCCGGTCCAAGTGCTCAGACTCCGGCCGTTTTGTATCGCGAGTCGGTCTCGTGACCGGTCTTGGGACGATTGGCTTACCATCGCAAATTCGCTCTAGGCTCCATTGGATTATTTTGGTCGATCTTTCGAACCAATTCGGCCGTCTCCTGATCGATCGTATCGGGCAGCACGATGCGGAGTTCGACCAGCAGATCGCCCGCAGTTCCGTGTTGGGGTTGGACTCCATGTCCACGGAGTCGAAGGCGGCGGCCACTGGAGGTTCCCGGAGGAACAGTCAACGCGACGATTCCTTTTGGAGTTGGGACATCAATTTTTGCGCCAAGTGCGGCCTCGGCCAACGTAACCGGCACGACCACGTCCAGATTGAACCCATTGCGTTTAAAAAACGGATGGGGTGCAACCCGTACGGTGATCAGGATATCGCCGGCCTGTCCCCCGGTTGTCGAGGGAGCACCTTGGCCACGAACACGAATCTTCTTTCCGTTTTCGATCCCAGCCGGGATCTTTACGGTGATCGTCTGCACTTTCCCGTCCGATTGGGAAACATTCAGCGTCGCCTCACCGCCGGAGATGGCCGTCGCAAAAGGAACTTCGATCTCAGCCGCTAGATCGCTGCCGCGTTGCGGACGTGCTCGGCGCCTGGGTCCACCTGCGGATTGCCAGAAAACGTCGCCAAATCCTTCCGGACCTCTCCCGCCAAACAGCTGGCTAAAATCAAACTCCTCGAATCCGGCTCCAGCTCCGCCTCCACGGCCCCAACTGGCCCCGGCCGAGGGCCCGCCCGCGCGCCCGGCGCCGGCTGATTCGAACGAACTGCCGTAGCGGTCATAGAGTTCCCGTTTTTCAGGGTCTCCCAGCACCTCATAGGCTTGCTGGATCTTTTGGAACTTCTCCTTGGCCGCTTTATCGTCCGGGTTCATATCTGGGTGATGTTTGCGGGCCAATTCGCGATATGCGCGCTGAATTTCCGCTTGAGAAGCATCCCGTTTCGTTCCCAGGATCTTGTAATAGTCCTCGTCCATGGCACTCTCAAATGATGCGTCTTGTTTGGCGACCAATCCAACAATCGTTTGGTCAACGGATCGACATTACGATTGGTGAGTGTAAAAAACGGAAACCGGTACAGTACCAAGAAGTTCCCAAACAAACGCCTTGGAACAATCTGGGCTTACCGGCACCGACGCGAAGCGATGCGGCCCCCTAAGCCTACCCCCCCAATTGATCGTACGCCACCCACGCTTCAAAATAGGTGGAGCCAGCCTGTACGAGAAATTGGCGGCGCCAACACCCAAACAAACATCGGGTGAATCGACGTTGACAACTCGGATTCAGTTTCGGCCCGATCCATGTTCCTACGGCCCAGGGCGGCGAGATTCCTTTCCCTGCCGCCGAAAAACGCCTCGCGGCCCCCACCATAATAGCCGGCAAACGACTATCATAAGGCACGGGCCCGAAACTGCTCTATTTTATGCCTCGACACCAACCATCTTCAAGCGGCGGCAGCAAAGTCTTTGACGAGCCTTGGTTTTCCGGCATTGCGGTAGGAATGAAGCGTATGACCAAAACGATATTCAGGTGGGTACTTGCCACACTTATCATGGTATCTGGTCTAGTTGCGGACCAGCAGTTGGCGGCGAAAACGAAGGGCGAGTTTGAGATTCGCGCGGTCGATGGCGACACGGGCCAGCCGATTGCGGTCCGGATGCATTTGCTTAATGCGCGAGGCAGACCGATCAAGCCGCCCCGTCTACCGTTCTGGAAGGGCCATTTTGTTTTCTCGGGAAAAGTCGTCTTGGAATTACGGCCCGGTCGCTACACCTTCGAGATTGAACGGGGCCCGGAATACCCCGTTCGAACGGGTCATTTCATGATCAAGCGCGGAGCGACCGACAACACGCAAATCACGATGACTCGATTTGTTGACATGAAAAAAGAGGGTTGGTGGTCTGGCGACCTGCATATCCACCGTGCTCCACGTGATGTTCCGCTGTTGATGCGGGCCGAGGATCTTCACATAGCGCCGGTGATTACATGGTGGAACGATCGGACGACTTGGAAGGAGGGCAAGATCCCTGATGCGGCACCGGTGCCGCTGGGTAGCAACGCATTTTACAATCTCATGGCCGGTGAAGACGAGCGTACTGGCGGTGCCTTGCTGTACTTTAATCTGCCGGGCCCGCTGCCATTGCCCGCGAGATCGCAGGGCGAGTTTCCGCCAATGATCCGATTCCTGAAAATGGCCAAGCAGCATCCCGACGCGCACGTCGACATCGAGAAGCCTTTCTGGTGGGACGTGCCCGTCTGGATTGCCACCGGGCTGTGTGATTCGATCGGCTTGGCCAACAACCACATGCAACGTGACGGGATGCTGGATAACGAGGCCTGGGGCAAGCCACATGATACGACATTCTATCCACCACCGCTCGGCACGGGACTATGGACCCAGGATATTTACTACCCCTTGCTGAACTGCGGCATTCGGATCCCGCCCTCGGCCGGTAGCGCGTCGGGTGTTATGTCGAATCCGATCGGCTACAACCGCGTCTATGTCCAATGTGGCGAGCATCTTGATTACAAGGCCTGGTGGGAGGGCCTGCGAGCCGGACGGGTCGTTGTCACGAACGGTCCGATGTTACGTCCGAAAGTAAACGGCGAGTTCCCGGGGCACCTGTTTCGTGCCGATGCCGGCAACAGCGTCACGCTGTCGATACGCCTGAACCTAGCCCTTCGAGATCACGTGAATTATTTGGAAATCGTCAAGAATGGCGAGGTTGTGCACGAAGTCCGCCTCGACGAGTATCGAAAGAATAAAGGTCGACTGCCAAACGTTACGTTTACCAGCAGTGGGTGGATGTTGATCCGAGCAGTAACCGACAATGCCAAGACGTACCGTTTCGCGTCGACCGGGCCCTATTATGTGGAGATCGGTCAACAGCCCCGAATCAGCAAAGAAGCGGCACAGTTTTTTCTGGATTGGGTCGAGCAACGAATCGCCAACCTGAAGATCCCCGATGCAATACACGAAAAGGAAATAATGAAATACCAGATTGCCGCACGGCATTTTTGGCAACAGAGAGTCCAATCCGCCACGTCCGACTGATCGCCCCGCGCGATTCAGTATTCGGGGCGTCTGGATAAACGACCTCGCTCGCGTCTGGCAGAAAGCCAAGTCGTTTTTCAATCAGACAATTACACTCAGATCAACTGCCCGGCCGTTGCCAGCATGCTGGAGTGCCGAAGCCTCGGGATAACCTTGCCGTATGAACTCTGAACCAATCTGGCGTCCGCTCTATCCGTTTGTTTCACACTACCATGCGGACGATTCCGTCCGCATGCACTACGTCGACGAAGGGCAGGGCCAGCCGCTGCTGATGGTACACGGAAATCCAACCTGGTCATTTTATTGGCGAAATCTGATACTCGCCTTTCGAGATCGGTACCGTGTTGTCGCGGTTGATCATGTGGGGTGTGGTTTGAGCGACAAGCCACAACACTACAGGTACACGCTGCAGCAGCATATCGACAATCTCGTTCGCCTTGTGGACCACTTGGGGCTGGACAACGTGACACTGGTCGCGCACGACTGGGGCGGACCGATTGGCTTGGGGGCCGTGTTGGCCCGACCCGATCGATTTCGAGGCCTCGTATTGATGAACACCGGCGCATTTCCACCAGATTTTATTACATTGCGAATCCAGTTGTGCCGAGTTCCGTGGATCGGGGAATGGGCCATCCGGCGACTGAACCTGTTTTCTCGGGCAGCTTTGCACATGGCCGTTTCCAAGCCCGAACGGATGACACCTGAAGTGCGAGCAGGTTTGCTTGCCCCGTATGATAGCTGGGAACATCGTGTCGCGGTCGCGAGGTTTGTCCGCGATATCCCACGCTCTCCGAGTCACCCGACGTGGCGAGTCCTGCAGGAGATCGAGCAGGGGCTTCGCACGCTGAGAGACCGACCTTGCCAGCTTATCTGGGGTATGCGTGATTGGTGTTTTCGACCCAGTTGTCTCGAACGTCTGGTTGAGTTGCTGCCCGAGGCCAAGACACACCGGTTGGCCAACGCAGGCCATTATGTTGTCGAGGACGCCTACGAGCAGATCATTGCAAGAATAGAACGATTCCTGGAACGAGAAGTCGGCACGAGTGGGTAACCGAGGGCGGCTGGGCCGCCAACCAACTCCGAGCTACCTTGGGCAGCTTTGGGAATGAACGTATGCAACAGTCATTATCGATCGGCCAGTGCGCCACACTGGCCTGTTTGCTGGAAGTTGCGGCGCCCAAGCCCGGCAACGTGCATCGAGGGGCCGATTTCGAGGACTTGACCTTTGGCGATTTCCTTGTCAGTGCCACGGCGATTGCGCCGGCCATGGAAGCCGCTTCACGCCGAGGTGTCGGCCCGACAGTCCTGGCAGCCATCCAAGCAACCCATCAATGGGTCGCGACGAACTCGAACTTGGGAACGGTTTTGCTGTTGGCTCCGTTGGCGACTGTTGCCCCCTCCGAAACACTTCAGTGCGGCATTGCCGAGGTGCTGCGAGGATTGACCGCTCGTGATAGCTTGTGCGTTTACCAAGCCATTCGTGTTGCCAAACCAGGTGGGCTGGGGACGGTCAGGTCGATGGATGTCGCGACCGGCGCTCCAGATGATCTGTTGCAGGCGATGGCCGCAGCCGCGGACCGCGACATGGTTGCTCGACAATACGACAACCAGTTTGCGACCGTTCTGCGAGAGATCGTTCAGTGGCTCAGCACCGGACTGGAACAAGGCTGGGCGCTGTCCGACTCGATCGTTCATTGTCAACTCCAGTTGATCAGCCGATACGGTGACAGCTTGATCGCTCGCAAGTGTGGTCAAGCTCAGTCGCGTGAAGCAGCGGATCGGGCAGCCACAGTGTTGGAGAGTGGCCGACCGGGAGATCCGAAGTACTTTCGAGCGTTGTCGGATCTGGATTTTTGGATGCGAACCGACCATCATCACCGTAACCCGGGGACAACCGCTGATTTGATCGCTGCCGGACTATTCGTCGCCCTGCGCGACCAGGTCTTGCCGCTGCCGTTGAGAGCATTCGCGACCCTATCCGGACCAGAAAATAACTCTGCTTCCAAACAGAAGGGTATCCAATGAGCGAACGATATCGCGTTCAGCTGAAGAAGGCACATCACGTGTTCAGCGCAGCCCATTTTATTACGTACGACGGACAGACGTGTGAGCCGTTACACGGCCACAACTACCGGGTGGCTGTCGAGTTGGAGGGACCACTCGACGAGAATCACTATGTTGTCGACTTCGTGATGCTGGACAAAGCTATCTGTTCGATTCTGGCCGACCTGGACCACCATGTGCTGCTGCCAACCGAACATCCGGCAATTCGTGTTGTACCTACTGAAAAAGAAGTGGTCGCGACCTTCGAGCAACGACGCTGGGTGTTCCCACGCAGTGACTGCGTCCTGCTTCCATTACCCAATACGACCGCAGAACTGTTGGCCCGATACATCGCCCACCGGCTGATCGGTTTACTGGCCCAGAATGGCGTCGAACACCCGCGGATCTTGCGAGTGGCGGTCGATGAAAGCCTCGATCAATGGGGCCAGTGCGAACTGGAGGCCACCCCGTCGCGATCGGAAACCGATTGAACGATCTGGTGTAACCGTTCACGGAATGTAGTTCGCTTCCAAGGGATCAGACCCATTTTCGGCGACAAAATGCGTTCGCGTAAAGAAACGCTTTCTCCGCCGAAAATTGCGTCAGACCCCAGCGGCGTGAACGGCTACTGATCTGGTTTTGTCAACAGCATGTTTGACGTGGCCGTTTTGGGGGAGTGTGGAAGACCGAATCGACTGGTGCTACCCTGTGTCCTGCAATTTGGCGAATTCCAGGTCTTCCGCGAGTCTGGTTCTGCCAGACGGCCAAACCGCGTATCAGCCCCCCACTTCACCCCTCCCGCTACCATATTCGACCACATGGTGGCACAACAACCCAACATGCAAGACGTTTAGAAACCGGATTTGGCCGGGGAGGCGGTCGCCGCGGTCGGATCATGTGCTCACTCACCGCAATCGGAATAATCTCTTCAACTATCCTACCTGCGCGCGCCGATATGTTACGACGAGGCCTTGATCGTGACGTGGTCCACCACACGTTAGCCCAGCTAACGACCACTGCCTTACGACGCGTGGGGCAGTCGGACAACGCGCGCGTTTGGCCAGCAGCCACACGTGGTGACGCCCAGTCCACTGTCAATCCCCGCGTCTGCGCGGCTGTCCGCCGCAGGTCAATAACTCGTATCGTGAGAGGCTTTTACGTCGATGTCCACACCGACACCCAACGTGCGCAAAGCCGCGATTCTGTTGGCCAGTTTGCCGCAAGAACAGGCTGCCGCAGTGCTTAGCAAACTCAAACCGAAGCAGATCGAAGCCGTTTCGATTGAGATCGCCCGCCTTGATCATGTCGGGGGCGATGAAATGGAGTCGATCATCTACGAGTTTGCCGACGCAAATCCCAATTCGTACACAGGCTACGGCGGTGGCTTGGAACTTGCGAAGTCACTGGTTCAGCAGGCGTTGGGGAAAGACGCTCGGGACACACTTGACAACGTCCAGCAGACGATCGAGGCCTTGCCGTTCGGGTTTCTCAAGAAAGTGGATCCCACCAACCTGGTCACATTCATCAATGACGAACATCCACAGACGATCGCTTTGATTCTTTCCCATCTGGCACCCTCGTACGGCGCCCAGGTCATTGCCCAGTTGGCGCCGGATCGCCAGTTATCGGTCATCCAGCGCGTTGCCAGCATGGGGGAAACCAGCCCCGAGGTCATTCGGCAGGTTGAGCAAGGTTTGGAGTTCCGAATGGCCACGGTGACCAACCAGGCGTACGAGCATGCGGGCGGTGTCGCGACGGTCGCCGAGATCCTGAACGTCACCGATCGAACGACCGAGCGTAATCTGTTGGAGAATCTGTCTCAGGAAGATCCGGAATTGGTCGAAAATATTCGCCGGTTGATGTTCGTGTTTGAAGACGTCAACAAACTAAATGACAAAGACATTCAAGCTGTGCTCAAGAATGTCGAAAGCTCGCAGTGGGCGATGGCGCTCAAAGGTGCGAGTGAAGAGCTCAAGAGTAAGATCCTCGGCAACATGTCCCAACGAGCGTCTCAGATGTTGTTGGAAGAGATTGAATATCTCGGAGCGGTCCGCCTGTCTGAAGTCGAGTCGGTTCAACAACAAATCGTCGATATTATTCGCCATTTGGAAGACGCGGGGCAAATCACAACCCATGCTGAGGAAGAGAACGAAGAGTTGATCGAGTAGACTTGAACCGTGCAACGACAGCTTTCGTTCGACAGCGAGTAGGATCCATTGGGTTTCGTCAAGCGTGGAATCGCGAGCGTTGATTCCAATTTCTGGTTCTCGCACAACACGAGTCTTCACGTTATTTCGCGGCTCGCGCGCTGCCGATGTAAAGTCCGAAAGTCAGCTCTTGGCCCATTGCGATTGCCCCTCCGACGCGGACGACGGCGCAACTTCCATCAAGTCATTGTTATCCTGCAGGTTTCTCCTCGGGTAGCCGTTCACGGCTTTGGGCCGCGAACGTTACGGCGATTTGCGTTGCCCCGACTATACGTATCCGAAGATCCCCGTATCATGTTGGCTAGTCTGGATATTTCATGAAGTTCGTGGCGAGGAGCCGCGAGTCGAGGCGGATGCAAGGGGAAGGCCTTGTGTCCTCAGGAACAGACCATGGCCAAGACTCCGATGATGCAGCAGTACCTGGACGCGAAAACCGCGTGTGGCGATGCGCTGTTGCTTTTCCGTATGGGTGACTTCTACGAGCTCTTCTATGAAGACGCAAAAGTCGCGGCCCGACAATTGGGTCTGACCTTGACTAGTCGCGATAAGGGGACCAACCCGATTCCGATGGCAGGGTTTCCTCATCATCAGCTCGACAGCTACTTGGCAAAGTTGATCAACCAGGGTTTTCGAGCGGCTGTCTGCGAGCAGGTCGAGGATCCGCGTCAAGCCAAGGGGCTGGTCAAACGCGAGATTACGCGAGTCGTTTCGCCAGGTACGTTGACCGACGATGCGATGCTCGACCCGCGTGAATGTAATTTCCTGGCTGCGGTCATCACGGAAACCGACAAGCCGAAGAACCAGGTGGCACGGGTTGGTATTGCCTGGGCCGAGCTATCGACAGGGCGTTTCTATGCAGCCGTGTTTCCGGCTCAGCAGCTTGCCGACGAGCTGACTCGGATCGGGCCATCCGAGTGTCTTCTGGCGGATGGCGCGGCGCCGCTGCCCGAATACCTGTGCGATGGCATGATGGTCACAACGCGCCCCGCATGGGCGTTTTCACATGACACGGCATTGGAGAACCTGACTCGCCATTTTGAAACAGCAAATCTGGAAGGGTTTGGATTCACTCAGCAGGATATTCCCGCGATCCAAGCCGCCGGTGCCGTGTTGGAGTACTTGCAGGAAACGCAGAAGACATCCCTCGATCACTTTGATCATCTGACTCGCTACCATGTAGGCGAGTTTCTGGAGCTTGACGAATCGACTCGGCGGTCACTAGAAATCACCCGGACCATGCGAGATGGGCGTCGAGACGGATCGCTGCTGGCAGTTATCGATTGCACGGTGTCTCCCATGGGTTCGCGACTGCTCTACGAATGGATCAGCGCGCCACGAACCGATGTGCCAGCGATCGATAGCCGGCTTGATGCGGTCGAGCAGTTGATTGCGGCCGGCCAACTGCGAGACGAACTCCGCAAAACGCTTAAAGGCGTCTATGACATCCAGCGGCTTCTGGCACGGGTTGCCACGGGGCGGTCCAGCCCTCGGGATCTGAGCTTCATCGGGCGGACGCTCGCCAATCTTCCGGATGTAAAACAACAGTTGTCGGACATCTCCGGAACCTTACTCCAACAGATCGAACAACAACTCGATCCGTGCGAGGATATCCGGCTGCAGCTCGAGGCCGCATTGGTCGACGATTGCCCGTTGACCATTAAGGATGGCGGGGTCATACGCCCGGGATTTTGCGAGGAGCTGGATGGCATTCGTGAACTTGCCGCGGGGGGTAAACAATGGATCGCCCGCTATCAAGCGGCTGAAACCGAACGTACCGGAATTCCGAACCTGAAAGTCGGATACAACAAAGTCTTCGGGTACTTCATCGAGATTACGAACGCGCAGCATGACCGGGTGCCACCCGAGTATATTCGAAAACAGACACTCAAGAACGCCGAACGTTATATCACGCCCGAACTGAAGGAATACGAGGAGAAGGTGTTATCGGCGGACGAAAAGGCCGCTCGGCTGGAATACGACCTGTTCATGCAACTGCGAGATGTTGTTCACCGGGCCACCTCGCGCTTGCAAGCGACGGCCGACGCGCTGGCCCAAATCGATGTTCTGGCGGCACTGGCTGACCTGGCTCACCGCCACGGCTACTGTCGTCCTAAACTGGTCGAGTCCCACGTTCTGGATATTGTCGATGGGCGACATCCGGTTCTTGACATCATCGAACCGCAGGGGACGTTCGTTCCGAACGACACGCTGACGACACCCGAAGAGGGTATGATCCTGTTGATTACCGGTCCGAACATGGCCGGCAAGAGCACGTACATCCGGCAAGTCGCCCTGCTGACCCTGATGGCTCAGATTGGAAGCTTTGTTCCCGCGAAAAAAGCGACCATCGGTGTCGCGTACCGGATCTTCGCACGCGTCGGGGCGAGCGATGAATTGACACGTGGCCAGAGCACCTTCATGGTCGAAATGACCGAAACAGCCAGGATTCTCAACGGCGCCACCGAACAGAGTCTGGTTATTCTGGATGAAATCGGACGCGGCACCAGTACCTACGATGGCCTATCGCTTGCCTGGGCGATCGTGGAGCATCTGCACAACCCGATTACCTGCCGGACTCTGTTCGCAACGCACTACCACGAACTGACGGATTTGGCGGGGACACTGGCATCAGTACGGAATATGAACGTCGCCGTTAAAGAATGGCAGGAAAATGTCGTCTTTCTGCACAAGATTGTTCCCGGCGCCGCGGACAAAAGCTACGGGATCCATGTGGCCCGCCTCGCCGGCATTCCAAACGTGGTCAATCAGCGAGCCAAGCAAATCCTGGCCCAATTGGAGGCAGAGCATCTTGACGAACAGGGCCGACCGAAAATCGGTGCCGGCCGGTCCCAGCAAACACAGGGCGATATTCAGCTGACGCTGTTCGCGCCGATGGAACACCCGCTGCTTGACATGATCCGCCAACTTGATATCAACCGTCTGACACCGATCGATGCGTTGCAGACGATCCAGCAGTGGCAGGATGAACTGCGAGCCGACTGAGGGTGTTTGGGCTAGACGCCCGTGTGTTCGGTACGAGTGATGATTTCGTCCTGCAACTCACTGGATAGGTCACAGAAGTAGTCGCTGTACCCGGCCACTCGGACGATCAATCCACGGTAGGACTCTGGATTCGCCTGGGCCTTTCGAAGGGTTTCGGCCCATCGGATCCGTCGGCAAGCAAACCGGCGAGGTTGATATTCGCGAAGTCGGTATACGTACCGCTTTCCGCTGCCGTAACGCCTACCTTCGGGGGCGCCGGATGGTTATTGAACTTGATGAAGAACATCTCGAGCGTCTCCTTGGCCGCATCCCGCGTCAAGGTGCCGTTGTTCAGCCCCTTGATGTAAAACGGAAGCAGGTGCTGATCGAGATGCCCTGGGCTGAACGCATCCCATCCATTCAGTTCAGTGATCACGGCAAGATGGTAGAACCAATAGCTTTGCAATGCCTCGTGGAAATCACGGGGGGCATGGGCTGGTACGTGACGGCAGACAGAAGCGATTCTGTTCAGTTCAGCTTTTCGAGCGGGGTCTTGTTCATTGGCTGCTTTCCGATCGGCCAACTCGGCGTGCCGCTCGGCGAATAAAATGATCGCATCGCATGCGATGCCCATTGCCTTCAGTTCTTCGCGTTTGGAATACGATTCGGCGTCACTCAGCAGATCCAATGCAGCAATCGAAGCCGCGATATCCTGTTTGAAATCAACGGCCCCTTTTCGGTAGATTTTGTCGTCCAATACTGTGTGCCCGGGCGCTCGCTGTTCCATGAACTCCGTAAACACGCCTGCCTCGTAGGCACTACACCATTCGGTCGCCATTGAATTCAGGATTTTGTCGCGCATACTCCGACCACGCCAGAATGGGATTACCTTTTTCTCGTATTCGCGCAAGCATGCATCGGGGCAGACGTATCGAGTTTTTTCGCGTGTATCGAGGATCTCCAGGTCTTGCAGTGTGTGGCAGGTCAGTTCCGGATAGGTTGGAACGGCCTTCGGATACGGACCTCGTTCACCAACAATCAATTCATCATCGCCCAGATAGATTGTTTTGTGCTGGCACAGGTGATGAAACGACTTGGCTCGCAGGACGGGAACCGACAGCCTGTCATGGTTTGAACGGTAGAAATCAGTCAACAGACTAGCCCGCTCGTGCGACAGCGTGGGGACTGCATCCAAACTTAGGCGTCTCAGTCGATCATTTCTTTCCGTCATGGCGTCGTCCCTTTTCCTCATCTGACATTCTGAAAACTATCCAGGCAGGTGTCCCATCGATCGAATAAGGTAGTCGTTCACGGGGGTTTTCGTCAGCCAGCGCGTTAGCACCGGAGTTTTCCTCGATTTCCCACACGCCCGATTTATCATTAGTCATTTGACATTACTCATTTATCATCGAGAGAGGTAGCGCAGCGGGGTCATACTCTTTCCAGTGACAAATGATAGCTGCCAACTGACAAATCCCAAATGACAAATGATAAATGACCACTGCCCCTCCACGCATTCTCGCCGTGAACGGTTACCGAATAAGTTCGTCCACGAGTGTGTACCGTGGCGGCGCAAGTCCCGTCGATTCCGGACGTTGCCACGGTGCTTGGGTGTCTTTCCCTGGGGCTGCCCTGTCTGTCCAGCGTTTCGCGATCTGGACGCCGAGCATTCCAGTCGTTCAGCCACCGACCAGCGTATGGAGTCCCGCGGCGCGGAAGACGGCCAACGCATTGTTGATTTACAACTCGGTAATCCGGTTCGTGCCCCACGCTGTTTGCTCACAAGCCTCATCGAGTACTTTTTCCGTTCCCAAGACATGATAGGGCAGCAAATTGACTTGTTGGATACTGGGGGTCGAGGCGACGAGTTGAGCAATCGCCGCAAGTTGCTCGGTCTTCAGATTCACGCCGGGTACCAACGGAACTCGCACCCATATACGGGCATGCATGTCCGCCAATTTGGCCAGGTTGGACAGGATCAGCCGGTTCGAAACGGCCGTATAGCGTTGATGCTCGACGTCGTCCACGGTCTTGATGTCGTAAAGAAAGAGATCGACCCACGGAGCAACGTTACGTAGTGTTCCCAAGGCGCATAGCCAGATGTGTCCAGTGCCGTATGAACATCCTCGGCGCGAAGTGCCTTGAGAAGATCGAGTGTGAACTCAGGTTGTGCCAGGGGTTCGCCGCCCGATAGTGTGACACCGCCTCCCGATTGGTCGAAAAACAATCGGTCTCGAAGAACTTCATCAAGCACTTCGCGGGTCGTAATCTCTTGCCCAATGATCTGTCTCGCGCCGGCCGGGCAATTGTCCACACAGGTTCCGCAGAGTGTGCAGCAGAAGGGTCCGTCCAGGACCATATCTGTATGACTAGCGTCAAAGACTGTTAAGTTCTTGGCCAAGTTCCAGTGACCAACGGAAGCGGGCGATGGAGGCCCCGGGCGGTAGCTTGGATTTGGTTGGCGGCCCTGCCGCCCTGGGCTGCGTTCGGGACAGATCTCGATACACTCGCCGCACTCGAGGCATTGAGCTTCATTCACACGTGGTTCGGCAATCGACGATCGGCTCTCCGGGTTGTGGCACCACGGGCAGCGCAGCGGACACCCTTTCAGAAACACGGTTGTCCGAATACCGGGTCCATCGTGCAGCGAATATCGCTGGATATTGAAGATCAGGCCCTGGTGGTTTGGTTCCATAAGCAACGTGGCTCGACTTTGACTGACCCTTTCGGCGCCGACTCAATAAACAGGAATTCGCCCGGACAGCCCCGACGTTTGTTACCGGAGAATATGAAACAGGTTACTATATTTGTCAGTCCAAACTCGGATTTCCGGACCGGGCAACGTGACACGAGTTGCCGCATCCTGGATGGCAGTGTTCTCCAGTAACGTTGTGTGGCGTGTAACCAGCACCCATTGTGAGCCGGCATCTCCTACGCCACCGTCGTCCTTCGCATCGATCTCGACCGCTCGCATTTTATAGTGATCTGCCAGCAAGGCAACAATCGGAACTAAATTCAGGTGTCGATTACTTGTGTGAACGGCGATCACACCCTCCGGGCGAAGATGACGCAAGTATTCGCCAAAGGCTTCGACGGTCAGCAAATGAGCGGGAATGGCGTCTCCACTAAACGCGGCGATCGCCAGGACATGGTAATTCTGGGGCGTTTCGTGTTCGAGAGACAATCTCGCGTCACCCGGAATGATGTCAACATCAGCGGGACACTCCTTCAAGTACGTGAAGTACTGTTTGGAAATGTCGATCACTTGAGGATTGATCTCATAGAATCGATAGAGATCGTTTTTCCGGCCGTAGACCGAGATGGCCCCTGAGCCAAGCCCAATTGTTCCAACCCGAATTGCGTCAATTCGCGAGAAGTAATTAAGCGCCAACCCGATGCCGCTTGCTTTGTGATAATACGTGCAAGCTTCACGCTGCCGATTGGGCTGTAAGAACTGCAATCCATGTAGAATACGACCGTTATAGAGCAGTCGTCGCCAGTCCGCATCGTCCGGCCCGTCCCACTCGACAACTCGTAACACACCGTAGAAACTGCGGCATGCGGCAATCTCTCTTGAATTCTTGGAAGACCGCGTCGAAGGCCATGTTCCGAAAACAACAAAGGCCAGTATCGCGAGCACGCCGATCGGAATGGCCGCGCTGAATCCTGCCGAGCAGATGCGAATCAGTCTCTTGCAACCGGTCGAGAAACGGCCATTCCCGCTGCTTGACCGTCGTTCTTTTTTCGAGCTGTATTGGCTTTGTAACGCGTCTTCTGTGTGCTTCGAGCACTCGCCGTGTTCGCACATCTGCTCAGCGGCCAACGGAATGACCGCAAGTGCCGGCGTGGTTTCTTTCTGGGTGCGGCTTTGTCGCCACCGAGACCACCGCCAGTGCAGCAAGACGTAGCTGGCCAATAGGGCGCCGGCCAGTAGTGTGATGCTCACTTCCCGATAGGATTGAAACACCTTGGGACAGATCAGTGCGACGAAGACACCTCCCAGGGCACCGCCGGCGGCGATCATCAAATAGAAAGCTGTCAAATGGCTTGTACCTGGTTTACCCCGGACCAATTCACCGTGGCACAACATGCAAACGAGGAACAAGACGGCCAGGTAAAGCCCCAATTCCAATTGCAGGCTCTTGAGGAAATCCGGAATCTTATAGTCAATGTGCAACAGGGACAGGTACGGCTGGACTTCGGTCCTCTTCAAGATGGCACAGATCATGCCGATTGCCAACAACGCCAGGACGGCCGTAATGCGGGGACGATACCACCGTTCGCTGTCAAAACAGATAATGAATGTCAGCAAATACAGGCTCAGCGGAGCGACCCATAGGAATGGAACGACAGCCACGTCTTGGCAAATCTGATTCGTTACCGCCAACAATGCCGTCGACCCGACCGCCGGCAACACGAGCCACCACAGATAGTTCCAGATGGAAGGCTTTACAACTGCGTGACCGTCCGCGTCCGTCTCGTCCTCGCCGCTCGTTCTGCTCAGGTTCAACCGCAGCATAAGGAGAGCCAGCGTTCCACTGAGAACCACAAACAGAACGAACAGCCACGACCAAATGCGACCCTGCTCCGGACTCGACAAGGTTGGTTCCACGACAAATGGGTAAGCGAAAAGGGCCGCTAACGACCCAACGTTCGACAATGCATACAGTCGATAAGGCGACCGCCCCACAAAGACGCGACCAAACCACGCTTGGAGTCAAGGCGATGATGCGGCGAGCAAGAAATAGGGCAGTCCAACACTGGCGGCTAGAAGCAACAGGATACGAACCTGAGGATGGCTACCGTCCATTGGTTTCCATTCCGGACCGGGTGTGATCGGCAGGACCACCAGAGCGACAAGGAGCAATGCAAGGTGAACCGCGCCTTGCACGCGAGTATTTCGGATCCGATCCAGCAGATGGGCGTACCCATATCCGGCCAACAAGAATACCTGGAAGAACAGCATGGCGGTTGTCCAGACCGCCGGACTGCCGCCAAACCAGGGCAAGATCATCTTGCTGATCATCGGCTGAACTAAAAACAAAAGGAGCGCGCTAAACAACACGGTTACCGCAAACCAACCGGAGATTCCGATTTTCGATTGCATTATAATCGGTCCATTTTGCAATTTGGATAACGCGATGACGCGATGCGGCCGTCACTCCCCGCAAACGTTTTCGCCTCGCCGCAGGGGTGGGCTTTGTCCTGAAACGGGAGGGCGAGGCTCCTGCCGAGCCATTCTGGCCAACAAAACAAGAGGCTCAGCAGGAGCTTCGCCCTCCCGGAAACACTGTTTCTCCGGGCTCTGCGGCAGAGCCTAGTTTTCAACCGTCCCCGCGTCCGGAGGGGCGACCTCCGGCTTCAGCACGCGGCACCGAATGGCCTTCAGTTCACGTTGCAAGTTTGCAAACATCGATTCGTCTTCGTAGGTTCCTAGAATCGCACCACCCGAGCCAGCAAACTTGGCTGACGCCCCCACTCGCCGAGCCGCCTCGACCATCGCGATCTGGGAATCGGGCAATCGGCTGATCTGTCGTCGCGTGTCGAAGTTCTCGTTGATCAACGGGCTCAGTTTCTCGGGTTCTCCGGCGAGCAGTGCCTCATGGCCCATCCGCGCCAAGTGAGCGAACTTTTCCATCGCGGCGATAACTTCCGGTTCTCCTTGCTCGTACCGAGCACGGAGGTTGTTATGAAAGACCTCGGTCGGCTCACCAATGTCCGTGCAGTAGGCCACATAGAGTGGTGGAAGTAGGGTCGGATCCATGGGTACATAAGTTCCGCACCACAGCCCCTCCTGCAAAGTCATCTTTTCGTACGAAAAGTCCATGAAGACAACCCCTTCGTAGACTTGGATCACGCGATCCTGCAGGCCGGCGGTGATTCCAAGTTCTTGCGTTTCGATAGCCAGTACGAATGAAGGAAGCAGCGTCTTGGGGATCGTCACGTGATAGAAGTCCATCAGGGCGCGTAGCGTTGCCACAATGATGGCACTAGAACCGGCCATTCCAACCTGACGCGGGATATTCGTGGCATAGCGAATCGAAAAAGTGCGATCGTGCAGACAGTCCCGCTCTTTGAAATACTCGATAAACCTCTTGATCGTCGCCTTAACCAGGCGAATACCACCGTAGTATCCGTGCAACTTGACGTCTCGGACAAGATCGTCCGCTGACGCGAATCGGCTTCGATCTTCTTTCGTAACAACAATCTCCACTTCATCCCACTCGTATAATACGGCCTCGGCATAGTAGTTGCGGAGAATCAGCGATATGGTCTTGCCGTGGTAGCCGTCAGACGGGTTTCCCAAAAGGCCGGCCCGTGCGTACGCCCGGCAGCGAATGATCTCCATCACGTCTCCTCTCGATCCAGCAATTGGCGGACAAAGCTCCTGAGTGACGCGCCGTACTCCGGATCGCTCATCGCGAACTCGGCGAATGTCCGGAAGTAGCTGTCAAAGTTACCGATATCGAAGCGTCGTTCCGTCTTGCTTAGCGTCACACCGAGCCCCTTGCAGCCGCCGTCGAGCATCAGGCTGATTGCATCGGTCAGTTGCAGTTCACCCCCCTTGCCCGGTTTGATTCGAGTCAGTGCGTCGAAAATCGCCGGACTGAAGACATAGCGAGCGGCGACGGCCAAGTTGCTTGGCGCTTCTTCCCGGCTCGGCTTCTCAACCAATTTCTCCAGTTGAAACACTTCGCTCACTTCTCCCGCCGGTTGCGCGATGCCATAGTGCACGACTTCCTCGGGTGCAACCTCCTCGAAGGCCACAACAACGTCCGCGTGGTTCGATTCGAACTGGCTGATCATCCGCCGAACAATATCGGATTGGGCATGCAGGCCAATGATCGAATCGCCCAGAGCGACCACGAACGGCTGGCTACCGATCAGCGGTCGGGCGCACAAGACGGCGTGGCCAAGTCCTAACTGGCGGCGTTGTCGCGTATAAAAATACTCCATGTTCAAACGTTCGAACTCGAGTGCTTTCAATTGCTCTTCACGTCCCGTCTCGCGCAGGTAACCGCCCAATTGTTCGTCAAAATCGAAGTGCTGTTCGATCGATGCCTTGCCATGCGACGTGATAAACAACAGACGCTGGATCCCCGACAAGCCAAGCTCTTCGACAACATATTGGACAACCGGTTTGCGTCCAACAGAAAGCATCTCTTTCGGCTGGCTCTTCGTTGCCGGCAGCAACCGAGTTCCGTGGCCGGCCACCGGCACAACTGCAATATCAATACTCATCGATTCCTGATTCCTTACTCAAGTTACCAAACGCGGCAAGACGCGAGTAACAATACTGCATTACATTCAACGCGTCACACAACCGTCCCCATGGAGCGACTTCCTGCGTTTCTTCGACGGGCCAAAGCCCCGTCTCGACCCACATCTGATCGTCGGGCCTGTCCCGGCGGAAGAGATGACGATGTGAATACGGACAAGAGCCGACGTGCGCGCATTCTGTACGGACGCTCCGTTAGAGTTTTCGACGTTCCTGCACACCGTATCTAACGTGTCGCCTTCTGTTGCTCCTTACGTTGCTGTTCCAATTGCTCAAGTAGCTTGCGGTAATCCGGCCGGTTCGGCCGCATGGCAACCAGTCGTCGCGCGTGGTCCAGCGCCTTGTCCAATTGCTCGTATTTCTGATAGTACAAGACCAGCGCCATCAGAAACTGGTCGTTCGTCGGTTCCAGACGGCAGGCTGCGTTGAGTGCTTTTTCCGCTTTTTCGATTTCACCGTTCAGATAGAGTGCCAATCCGTAGCGATACTGGATTGCCGCGTGGTCAGGAAGTAATGACGCATCGCGCGCCAAGCACTGCAACTCGCCGCGGCGGAGTCTCTGAATTTCTTCTGGATAGGCTTTCATACGTTGGGGAAGTCGCTCGGGACCGCCGCGTTGAAGCTCTTGCTCCAACGTACGTTCCAAGAGAGCGGCCAGATTCGATCGCGCGCCGGTCAGCGAAGGCTCGACTCGAATCGCGGTGCGGTATTCATTCTCTGCCGCCTTGTCCTGCCCGAGTGACTCATAGAGGACCCCCAATGCCATATGGGCGCCGCCACGATCACTCGATTCGTTCACACCGACAATGTACTCGTCGATCGCACTATCCAGCTTCTCTCGCTGGCTGCCGTTGAGCAACGCGGCGGTCAGGTTCGGAGATAACCGGGCCAGGACATGTCCGGCTTCGGCCCGTACGTTACGTCGCGGGTCGTCCAACAGCGGCACCAGTTGCCGCGCGAGCGGCGCGAGCTGATCGCGCAACGCGGCCTCCTGTTGTTCGGGCAAACGCCGTGTTCCGATGTCCGGAATTCGCTCGAAGAAACGGTTGACAGCGGCCATGCGAACCTGCGGGTCCACGTCGCGCAAGGCTTTGAGTTCCGCTGCCAGGGTCGGTGGATCATCCAGCAGGCCCCGTTGCAGGATCGCGGTTGCCCGAACGATCCCAGGCAACTTTCGGTCCGACGCGACGTCGGCCAACATACGTGCCGCGTCTGGGTGCTGTTTTCGACCTGCCATCAGCGCATACGCAAAATGCTTCGGCTGGTCCTTCTTGGCCTCATACCACTTCCGCACCGCGTCGTCCGCCCACCTGTCGAGCCGTGTCAACTCGCTGGCAATCATCTTGTCCCCGTTACGTGCCGCTTCGATCCAGTCTCGATACTGTGGCAGCTCGGCACGGCGCTTGTCCGGTATCTCCGCATCGTTCAGGTGGCAGCGAGTGCACGCGTTGGGCAGCCCCAGTGCCACGCTCAGGTCGGTCCGGGGTATTCGAATACTGTGATCTCGGCGCGGATCGACCTCCATGTAGGCTGTTTCCGGCATGTGGCATTCGACACAAGAGGCCCCCTCGGTCCCCATCTTGTGAAAATGGTGGGCCTCGGAATCGTATTTCGCGCCGCTGTGCTGATGGCACGAGGTGCAA
>JAJSAJ010000180.1 GCA_024274855.1 Planctomycetota bacterium
TCATCCACCTGTTCGCTCGTCAGGGGGATCTTCAGGATCGCCAGGTGATTCTGAATCCGTTCCCGTAGAGTCTGCTGGTCCTTCTTTGGCTGGGTCATCGGAATCGGTCTCCTCGGACAAGAGATGCTGATACTCGGCGGTCGGTCGCGGCTCGATCGGATCCTCTTCCGTCAACTTCTTTAGCAATTCCTCCTGGCTGTCACTGAGCCAGAGCGGCTTGGGCATTGCCTGAACACTGAGAATGCGTTCCAGGGACGAGAACGAATAGGCGTGATGGCGCACGGCCCTCTGCATGGCTGCCAATACATCGTCACGCTTGTAAGCTCGCAACAGTGCCAACACACGCCGTGCCTGCTTCATCCCATAGCGTTGTCGTTTCAACAGCCCTGCCAGGAACTGCGTGGCGACTTCTCCCAGCTGAGCGAACTGGTCTCGCAACGCCGCGATCTGTTTGTCACGGTTTTTCGGGGGGCGGTGGGCCGGATCCAGCCGCTGCCGCCTAGTTTGTCCCACGATGAGAAGATGCTTGGCTCGTTGCTTAATCCGGCGGTCGTAAACGAACAATTCGTCTTCGGTGACGCGCACTGGTAGCAGCTCGCCAATCATCCGCCAGGGCACCGAATACTGGTTGTTGGCGTAGCTGATGAAGCCTTCCCCATCCACAACACGATAGACCACCTTCGCGGTGTCGTACGGATGCACCGGTAGCGACAGCAGATGGGGTTGTTCTTCAGTGTACGCATCGAGCGGCCGTTTCTTGGTCGTACGATGCGTGCGCACGTCCGCCACGTTGGCCAACCACCAGCGCGTCACTTCATTGAGATGCTCGAGTGAACGAAATGTGCGACCGTTGAGGAGATTCTTCTCTACATAAGAAAAGGCCTTCTCTACTTTACCCTTCGTTTCTGGACGCCTCGGGCGACACGCCCATGGCCTAAAACCATAGTGCGTGGCGAAAGCCAAAAAGCGTGTGTTGTAAACCGGCTGGTCATCTTCCCAGCGGGTGACAACCACTTTCATGTTGTCGTAGAGGCAAGTCGCGGCCACGCCTGGCAGGTACTCAAAGGCGCGAATGTGTTCGCGGACCGTGGTGTCGAAGTCCTGCCGCTCGGTGAAGCACAAGTATTGGCGTCGAGAGTAACTGAGCAGATAGCTGAATAGGTTGACTCGGCGACGGCCTTCCCCAGTGAACTCGATATCGTAGACGGACCAGTCCATTTGCGCTTGCTGGCCAGGGGACGTTTCAAAACGGACAACCAATGGTTGCTTGGGGCTAGCTCGCAGTTGCTTCACACGCTCCCGTAAGATCGTGTATCCACCGGTATACCCCGCTCGACACAGCTCTTGCATAATCCGAGTGGCCGTCATATCCGAGTAGCGATTCAGCAGACGCTGAATCGTCTCGTCAAAGGCATCCAACTTGCTCGAACGCTTTTTGGAGGGTCGCGGAAGTTCGGGGGTGACCGATTCGACCTCGCGTGCCTGCTGCTGGAGACCGATCGCGCGCGACACACGCCGGCGACTGATTCCCAGATCCCTGGCAATGCCGCGGATCGATTGACCACGTTGCCGGCGATGGATGATCTCGTTGGCGAGTTCCTGGTTCATGGAAGTCGCAGCTCCTTCAAAAAGTCCCCCGTCGCGTCAGCCACCAGGAGTGATTCGTCGACCAGTCGCCGAAAGCCCGCTTCCAACAGCGCACCATCGCAGGCCTGCAGGTCGCCTCGACCCTGATAACGGAGCCACGTCTGCATTTTCGCCAAGCTGTCCAGCAAGAATCCCAGACGCTTGGCGATTCGATTCCCGGCGGTGCTCATCCGCGGATCCCACTGGTGGATATAGCGTTCGTCAGACTGCCGCAGCGCGCGACGCGGATCGCTGAGTACGAACTCTGTTTGTTCGGTGGTACTGCTGGCCAGCAGTAAGTCCACCACTCCCGCCAGTTCGCGGCAGGTCAACGATGATTCGCGAGTCGTTTTCAAGGCCGACTCTTGGTTGCCGCGCGGCAACCGTGTCAACTGGCGGGCGATGCCTGGTGAGAGCAGTCCCAGCCGTAATTCCTCCTTGGCGCTTTCGCATAATCGCTCCAGCATCGCCAGTCGCCGGTTCACCCAACTCTTGTGGCGGCCCAGCAATTGAGCCGCTTCTACTTGTGACAGCCCATCTTCACGGACCAAGGCGTGCACAATCCACGATTCCTCGAGCTCCACCGGCCGCTGGCCGGCACGGTTGAGGTTGTAGATGGCCGCTTTCGCGCCTTGCTCGTCCACATCGATCCGGCGTGCGTCCAGTCGCTCCATCCCTTTCAGCTTCCTTGCCGCGCGAAGGCGTTTGAAACCGTCGACCATGACATAGGTCTGTTCATGAACACAGATCACCACCGGCGAGACCTGACCATAACGTTCCATCGATTGGGCCAACGTTCGCTCCTGACGCGGTTGGACTAGCCGGTAACGCTGCAGTCGCTCGTCAAGTAGCTCCAGCAACAGTGGACGCACTTCGTCATCTTTCCACGCGCCGTCGTTTGCCATTGATTCAAAGCCTCTTCTCGTGTTCCTCTCCTGGAACCCGTGTCCAATGAGCTCGATGCGGCAAAAGATAACTCGATCGTCCCCGCGATCGCTATATAGGTCGCATCACCAGGCCCCCGTTTCACCAGAAGCCCTGCTTCAGCCAACGACTCGCTACGTTGGTGCCCAGGATCTCATCCCACCGCCGGTCGCGCAGCCGCACGCGTCGTAAGGCTTGACGGCAAGCGACACTACAGAACTTTTGCAGGGGACTGCGGGGCGTTTTCACGAACCGCTCGTGGCAGCCTGGCCGGGTACAAAAGAATTTTCCTGGCTGGCTCGGGTTTTCAGGCTTTTGATAGCCCTCGCCGCCAGCGCACCGAGGCGCATCGGCCTGGCAGCGTTCTCGAACACGCTGGCGATACCGACAAGATTGGGCTCGGCGACACGCTTTGCCATGCGCACTCGCCCGGTAACGCCGATTCGCTTGCCGCTGCGACCAGCGGCGAGCTGCTGCGCGACACGAATCACTGCAGTAACAACGGAACGGATGATCAGGCATGAAAGGCAGCTCGCACTGCTTGTGAAGGCAGATGCGGCTGCCGAGCCGGTAAGGGCCCGCTTGATCTGGCTCTGATTCTGAGCGAAACTGTGATGGGCCCAAGGGAGGTTATCTCTCCCGAACGGTCAAGCCTCGCCCGTGAAGCGTCAACTTCCGGGCGAGGCGCTATTGTTTATCAGCCGCTACTCCGTCAGTGCCGTCCTCCCCTCTACAATAATCACCCACTCTCATCGAAGCACGAGCACGCCAATCGAGCCGTAATCCGCCATTTCAACAGCCATCGCGCTGTCACGGGAGCAAGCATTCCATTTCCGTGGACAAGGCTCTGGCGGTAGTGGGTGCCTTCGTCGGAGCCGGCCGTCGCTCGCTCGCCCTGTTCGAGCGCAGCGAGTTGGCGAGTGACGGCCGAGCGACAGAGATGGCGGCCACGGTGCCTTTGTTGGAGAGTGCCCGAGCGAGCGGATCTCCCGATCGATCCACGGTCAATGCTTGACCGACCTCAGCTCAACTGGCCGCGATCAACTGATCGCGGGTTGGTACGGTTACACCGCTAAAACTGGTCCGCCGAAAACCGCTACCAACACTTCTTCGA
>JAJSAJ010000181.1 GCA_024274855.1 Planctomycetota bacterium
GAGAGAGAACGTCCTATCCAGTCGACGGCCGCATTGGAGACTGTGAACACACTCGGGCAAACAGATGCACGTCGTACTTCCGAACCGATCGCGGGCCCAGCAAAACACTATGGCACCCCGTCACGAAACCCCGTCACGAAACCCCGTTTATGATTTCCTCATCAGATGATGATTATCCAGCATTCCAGACGATTGTCCAGCCATCTGCAGCCACTTCAAGGGCATGGTCGAGCAAACCCGGGACTGTATTACTAACGTGGGCTTCGCCCGCAATCCAAGTGGCGGAGCCACGACCAGTATTGTCGAACGGACGCCCACGTCCGTTCATTCGACGGACCTGGAGGTCCGTCGGACAAGATGCGCGCACCGTGCGCGCATGTCACAACCTAAGACGCTAACGAGGCAGGGCCTCGAACCAATTACGAGCTACCGCTCGATGGTGGTTGGCGGCCTACCGCCCGCGATAAGGAGAGTTCGTCGATGCCTGCACCAAAGACCTACGAAGCATGTTATGTGCCGGACGCCATCATTATTCCTGACGGCATTTTAGCAAAACCGGCATGGGAACGGGCGAACATCGAGACAGACTTCAGCTTTCCCTGGGAAGAACGCCTGGTTCCCCGCACCGAGTTTCGCGCTCTGTTCGACGCGAGCGCGTTCTATTTTTCGTTTTGCGTCGACGACGAAGACATCGTCCTGGTCGACAGTTTCCGAACCAAGGAAGATGTTGTTCGGGAAGACCGCGTGGAGCTGTTTTTCGCATTAGACAGAGACTTGGCGCAGTATTTCTGTCTGGAAATCGATCCACTGGGCCGAGTACTTGACTATCGTGCTTCGCATTACCGCAAGTTCGATTTTTCCTGGAGTTTCCCCGGGCTGGACGTTGTCGGTCAACGAACGCGTGCCGGCTACGTGGTGGAAGGGCTGATCCGCTGGGAGACGTTCCAAAGGCTCGGCTTTCCACCTCCCGACTCGGGCCGCACAATCAAGCTCGGTATCTACCGTGCCGAGTTCCAACACACAGAGGGGCGGCAGTGGCGCGAAGGCTGGATCAGCTGGGTCGATCCTCGGACCGAACAGCCCGACTTTCACGTCCCCGAATCATTCGGGGAATTGAAAATGGTATGGTAACACCTCGAGTTGCAAACAATCGAGAATGCGCCCACAACGCCTATCTACTCGCTCCCCCGGCCGGCTCAAACTACTGCAGCCCGTCAAGGCTCTTCAGAATCGCGATGCGTAGACGGTCAGCTGCCGTTCGATCTTTGGGATCGTGCCATAGCATCGACTTGGCACCCTCCGCCTGCAACAGTGCCGCTATCGCACTGGATAGCAATTGTTCGGCTTTCTCGACATCATCAGATGCCGAGCCGCGTTTCTTAGCCCGAGCTATCGCGCTGCGTAACATCACGCAATACTCGTAATCTTCAACCGACTCGCGCAATGCTTCCATTTGCTTCGCCGCCGTGACACTTGTCGAATCGACAAACATCGGCGTGAATCCGAATCGAGCACCGCCGTATTCATTCCAGGATGACGTCTTGCTGTTGTCACCGAAAGCCCAGAAAAAAGTGCCTGTCGCGCCAATGTGCCAACAATGCCATGCTTGGAGTCGATAGTAGCTGTACGGATCGAGCAGGCGAGCCGGGCCGCTGCACGAATAAAACTGCAAGACGGTCCCCTTCTTCTGCTGGGCACGGTAGAACGGCTCAAGTGAGGGCGTCTGCAGCCACATCGGCCTATTCGGACAGAGCACATCACAGCACTCCCAAAGCTCGGCCGGCGCTTTGCGTGGATCTCGATACGTCGGATCTTCCCAAATGATCACATCTGGTTCGGCCGCACGAATTGCTCGAGCCCACGCGATAATTGGCTTCACGTCGGTTCCCTCATGTGGCTCGTCGCGGAGCAACAGCGCCAACTGATTGGCCGCCACGCCACGGTTTTTAAGGTGTTGGACCCAAGCATGAATCCAGCGAGCGACATGGGATGAAAACTCTTTGGTTCCGATCGCCGCTCCACCCAGCGAATTGGGGACGCTGGCAAATACATGGTATCGCTTGGCATTCGGCCATTGATCAAGCCACGCGTCCAACTCGCGAGTATCCAGATGAATCTGGCCGGAAGTCGTGAACTCAACTCGAGAAAGAACACCGCCGGTAGCCCACGGACCGTTGACAAAATGGTCTTGTAAATGAGCCAAGAATGCGGCTCGATTTTTCTCGGTAATACCGTAGGCGCCACGTCCGTTGCTATAAGACCAGCCCCCAAACAACAATGACGTCTTCCGAGGGAACCTGACCGGATGAATGTGCAGTTCGACCGGCAGACGGACGGTCGCGCGCTGGTCCATCTTCAGAACCAATTGGCCACGATAGTCACCCGGGGCTGTGTCCTGAACATGAAATGTCATCCACAGCTGGCCGGACAACCCCGGATACAAGTCGATTGGCCAGGTTCCTTCGGACGGTGACACAATTGGAAGCGCCGCCGCGACGGGTTGACCTTGCTGCGTGTCGGTCCATGGAACTTGATGCATTTGCACATAACTGGGTGTTTCACCGCCCGGCAGCCCTTCAAAATGGCACTGCACGGTCGCTTTGCCTTTCTGGGTTCCAGCCAAATTCACCGCCACCGCTCGGAACTCGCCTCGCATCACATGGACAACAATCGCACGACTCGGATCGAGGGCGGGTGCAGCGGCAAACAGCCGGCTCGGATCCCATGGACAGACGGGCCAAGCGGCCAGCAACGGCTGGCCTAGAGCGTGCCACAGATGCGATTGTACGGCAAACAGGCGAGCATGCTGGGCGCTGTAGGGAAGAACCGCTCGGAAACCGGGCGTATCGACCGATTCCACATCCAGCGCACCCCCAGCTTCGGCAAGTTCGTCCAACAACTGCTGCCGGGTTGCGGCATCTTCCAATGATGCCTTTTCGATCGCATCGTGAATCCCCTGTTGGTCCAACCGAAAACGACGCTGAATCCCAAGTTTCTTGCGCATGCTGACGAAGACGCGGTACGGGTCCGTCGGCATGGCCTTGCCTTTCGGGGCTACTGCCAACAAGGAATCCGGCCCCCGAAACACCTCGACTTCATCACAGAATCCGAACGCACCGGAAAAGAAGACGAGGAAACGGACGAAACGCGCGCGTGTTGCCAGGTCATGAGTGACCAGTCGGCGCACTGCATAGCTATCATTCGACAGCGGCCCGTTTCGACGACGGTCCAGATCAATCAAGTCACCGACGTCGTAATACGCCTTCCCAGCATCACTGACCAGAATCCGTATGGAAGCCGGCCACTGGACACCGGCCGCGCCGGCAGCCGTCCGGAGCGACACACCCGAGATCGGCTCGATACGCCCCAAGTCAACTGTAATGGAAGCAAAACCGGAGCTGGCCCACCCGACGGTGCCCTTTTGAGTCCAGAAGTACCCTTCGGTCAATTTCCCGTCCGTCAGTTGCAAGCGATCCTCGGAATCACTGCAGTATCGATAGCCGGGATTCGGGACCAGGACGCAAGCCTTGCCCCGTGCCAGATTCTCCGGTGTTTCGGCCGCCACCGACGAAGAGCAGACCGTCACGACTGTCCCCAGCAGAAAAACAACTCCGGCCAACCACATCTTCCCAAGCGGACCCACTGGACGTTCCGCCATCGAATCACCAAAACAACACATGCTCGACATCCTCGTTAGAAAGTATCACGAAATGATGGTTCCGGTGTAACGCGGTCGTGAGCCTACCGCACCCCCGTACCCTATTTCGCTCGACTCGGGTCTTTATCCGGGAAAGGCAGCCGATCAGGAACTACACGAACGGCGGTCGTTACTTTAAAGGGAACCATCTCGCCAATATCATAGGTCAATTCGACAAAGTACGCGGTCCATCCGGACTTCGGCTTCTGCACGTTGCCAATGTAGAGTCCGTCACCTTGGTCTGTCAAAACGGTACGTGTGTATTTTTTCCCAAGTGTCTCAACACGAAAGTCGCGTGCACCAAAATTCGTCGCTTGCCAAAGATTAACCTGAGTCGGACGCGTGCGAGTCACAACGCGAATCGCGCCGTCCGGCTCGAACGACCAACTCGGATTCGGACGCGGCTTGTTCTTCAATACCGTCAGATAGAAGGCCAACATATTTTCGACCGCGTCGGTACCTCCGAGCGAATGATCAGCGTTCGGAACATAACGCAACAGTTTCTCGCCTTTCAGGCCATCAAAGTAGAACTGCGAGGAATCCGGCACGAAAAACTGGTCGCCCGAAGCGTTCATGATGTACTTAGGCATGGTAAGGCGATCACGATAGCAATAGGGATCAACCAGCTCTTGGAGTTTCTTCATCGCCGGTGTACCGAGGTGCCTGAAGACCTTGTGGTGCACATAATCCCCGACCGAAGGCGCACAGAAGCCATACACAGCGTAGTGATGGCGCATCGACTGCTCGACATTCAACACGTCAATCACAATCGGGATGATGGCCACGACGCGCCGGTCGACAGCTCCCGTTATCCATGTCGTCCATCCACGTTTTGATCCTCCAGCCACCACGAACTTATCAACCTTCACTCCCCCACCCTGCTTGTTCGCTAGCAACGCCGTCACCGTATCCATCGCACGTACAGCACTCTTGACCATGGGATTGCGGGCCGGCCAGGTTGGATCGCCCGTCTTGAAGAACTGGTCCCATGTGTATGCGACAAGATCATCTTCCACGCGTTCCTTGCCGTCACCGTGAAAAATCAATGGCTGATTGGGAACCATCTTCAATGTGGTAACCACGGACTGCGACGCAATCGCCAGTTTGAGCGTCCTTTCATCTGGCCCGCTCGGCGCGTCGCGACCATTCGACCCACCGGCAATCATCAGCAGGCCGGTTTCATGCCGCACGACATCCGGCTTGACAACAATAAGCCAATGCTGCCACGCTGGGCGATTCACTTCGTCTTTTGACCGCCACGTCTGGGAGGTCATATCGACAATGAACGTCGTCGCACCCTTGGTTTTGACTGTTCGGACAACATTCCAGTTGTAACTCGAATCTGGTTTGTTCACGTATTTATCCAACGCTGTTTTCTGCGCAAGCACCAAGCCGGAAGGGAGCAGGCTCAAGACGAACAAAAACGAAAACAGACGCTGCATTTGACTCTTCTGCATACAATCATCGCCTTTCCGAGGATCCTTCGAATTGGACGGACGTCCTACAAACGGACTGTAATTCCACAAGATGACTCAAACGCCCCAAGGCTGGCCTTGATCGCAATCCGGTCCAGCAGCGGGCAAACAGGTTCCGGCTGCAGTTCCAAACCTCTTGTAGTGCCCTGGATTACACCATGTCCCGCTCGGCAAGCGGGACCTACCTGGACCACCTTACGATCAAGGCCCCCAAGGCTCTTTCAAGCCGCGGCACCCGGATCGAAACGAACACGCCGTATTCGCATCCTGAACGCCATCCTACTTGCTGATCCAACGATTCACAACTCGCATTCGCCCGCATGTGCTCCACGCACAGTGAATCCAGTTGTCCTACAGCCATCACACGAGAACCGGTCGGACAAGGAACGGAAAGAGACCGTGTGGGCGGAACAGCAGCGTGTTCCACCGGCACGCATCTGATGTGAACGGCATCAATCCGCGACCATTTTTTGCTTGTGGCGCTGCCATCGCATGGCGTACAATACTTGACCTGAACCCCCATTTTGTTGTTTTGTCATCTTTTTGTTTTGAAGGCGCGATGCGATGAATCCACACAAGTTCTCTTGGACCCACATTTAGTCATGTTCGTGCGGCAAACGTGCCACGACACTGATCCTGATCGCCAGTCTGTCGGCGAGTCTTGCCGAATCCTCGCATGCCGACAAACCGGTCAACGGCTGGTTGCCCGCATCACCACGGAAGGAGATACGGCCGGAGTTTGCATACCATAACACCGGCGGGCGATCGAATCACGACTGTCTGGTGATCGAAGCTCCCAACCGCCCGGGCCTCGACGGCTACTGGAAAAACACCTTTCCGGTAACCGGCGGTCAATACTATCGATTTTCAGCATATCGAAAAGTCGACCGGGTCAAGTCACCGCGACTTTCCGCAGTCGCGCGTCTTATCTGGCAGGACGACCAAGGCAAGCTTGTTCCGACCGATCGGCCGGTTGTTGATTTCTACCGCAAAGGAGGCACCAGCTATGTCCAACCAGAATATCCAACCGACAAACCGGAAGGCACCGACGGCTGGGTCGAGGTTTCAGACACCTACCGCGCCCCGTCGAAGGCAACACGAGCGGTCATCGAGCTGCACTTACGATGGGCACCGGGCGGACGAATTCAGTGGAGTGATATAAGCCTGCTGAAAGTGCCGAAACCACGCGCTCGGAAAGTACGCCTGGCGACCGTCCATTTCCGGCCCCGTGGCGGCAAGACGCCAGCCGGTAATTGCCGCCTGTTTGCTCCGTTGATCGAGAAGGCGGCCCAACAGAAGGCAGACCTGGTCCTGTTGCCCGAAACGCTGACTCTGTATGGAACGGGCCTCTCCTATATCGAGGCCGCCGAGTCGATTCCTGGTCCGTCGACCGAGTATTTCGGACGCTTGGCGCGCAAGCACGACCTGTACATTGTCGCCGGCCTGCTGGAGCGCGACGGCCCATTGGTCTACAACGTTGCCGTTCTGATCGGGCCGGACGGAAACATCATCGGTAAGTACCGCAAGGTTTGCCTGCCGCGCGGCGAGGTTTCCGGCGGCGTTTGCCCAGGCAACGACTATCCCGTTTTTGACACGCGTTTTGGTAAGGTTGCCATGATGATTTGCTATGACGGATTCTTTCCCGAAGTGGCACGCGCTTTGGCCAACCGAGGGGCAGAAGTCATTGCGTGGCCCGTGTGGGGATGCAACCCTCTGTTCGCTCGAGCTCGGGCGGCTGAGAATCATGTCTATCTGATCAGTAGCACCTACACGGACTTCAGCCAAGACTGGATCGTTTCGGCTGTCTTCGACCACACGGGCCAGACCATTGCCTTGGCCAAGAACTGGGGCGACGTCGTTGTAGCCGAAGTCGATTTGAACCAACGCACACAATGGTCTGGAATCGGCGACTTCAAGGCCGAATTGCCTCGCCATCGCCCGCCGGCCGATTGCCCGTAACTCGTCAGCAGCCACAAGACCAAACCGGGCGTTGCCCGAATCTTCTATCACATGGCGGCTCGCCAGGCAGACACCGCATTGCAAAAGAAGATCCTCGCCAAGCTTAGCGCACTGGCTACCCAAAAACGGTAGAACAACCAGACGTTTTGTGCTCACGGCCAAGCAGCCTATTCGGCCGACTCACCCTCGTCTTGGACATCCTTCGGTCCACATGGATGCTTGAATGTCAGGACGGGGCAAGGGGCCCGACGAACAACAGCCTCCGCGACACTCCCCATCAGCAAACGCGTCAATCCAGTTCGACCATGTGTTCCCATGACAATCATGTCGGCATTCTCCTCTGCCGCCAGTTCAGCGATAGCCGTCGCCGGCTCGCCAGCCAACAAACGATGCTCGTATGCGACAGCAGGATCCGTCGGCACGACCCGATCGAGCATTTTTTGAAGATCTTCGCTGGCAGGCTCTGGAATACCGTAGTACATTTCACCGCCACCATACGCCAAAGGGGACTCCTCAACATGGACGATCAGCAGCTTGGCGCCCGTGTCACGTGCCAATGAAGTTGCCAACCTCAGCGCTGCCGTACCGCAGTGGGAAAAGTCTGTCGGATAGATAATCTTATCTGCTTTCATGACGCTTCCTCCCCCGTGGTTTGCAAGACCGGAAGTTACCCGTAGGACCGCTAATCACACACCCAAACCAGGTTATTCACGTTTCCACGCGATTTGTGATCTGAATTCGCATACGTACAACACATCGCACCCGCGTCGCGATAAGGGCAAATGTTGCTGGAAGTCTCCGCAAGAGACGACAAACAACGCAAACTGGCACGCCCAATCTGTCGTTTCTATAAAACATTCGACATGGAGAAGAAAAACGAGCTGCCTGCGGACAGCAGCACATGCTGTTAGGCCAAACGTGCAAACAGGAAATAGAAACCCCCGCCCAGAACGGTCACGCCAATAGCCAAAGCCGCCGCCAATTGACCATCAAACGGGACTGCCTCGCCAGCGGCAAGTCGCATCATGTAGGGAGCGGCCAACAGCAATCCGATCACCAGGAACAACAACAGGAAATACTTGACGATCTCCAGGCGTTCTAGTTTCTCCTTCCGCTGCTCGACGTCTTCTTGCTGGTCCCGAATCACACGTTTATTGTTGGTTCTGCCAAGGGAAGTCAACCGTGAATTGACCGACAATACGAGTTTTCGGTTGCAGCCTTCACAAATTGTAGGCGCTTCCCCAACCGAGTGGCCACAATAAGGACAAATTCGCCGTGACGCCGATTGGTCGGCCGCATCGAGCAATCCGCTGACCTGACCGGCCGGCACCCACTGAGAATCGTCCTTTCGAATCAGTGTGTCGTGCTTGATTTGGCCGGCGCGAACGACATCCAGCAGATTGCGCGAGCTCAGCGGCCCAACCACATCGTTCATCACTCGGTAATACCACTCGGTCGCCATACTCGTGCTTGTTCCACGCGATGCTACGGTTGGGTTGGACATTGTGGCAAACAGCGTGGCAAACAGCCGGATTGGGCCGCAAGAATACGCGCAACGTCCATAACCACAGAATCGTGGGGGCCGTCCCCCTGCCAATCGGTTACGAAGCCATAATGTGTTTTATTCTTGCTTTTGGCAGCCTCCATGGCAAGCATGTAGTGGAGCTTTCCGGAAAAAACATCAGGTTCCGTCACGAACCGGCTGCGTCAAGTTCGACCACGTCCCCAAACTCAGGGACCGAGACGGGCCACCCTAGCTCGTCGCGAATCAGATCGGCAAAGTGAAGTGAAGCCGCCTGATCACCGTGCGTCAAGAACACCCGCTGCGGAGGGGATTGCAAATGACTTAGCCAATTCATCAGCCCCGCGCGGTCAGCATGGCCGGAGAAACCATCAATCCGATCGATCGTCGCACGGACATTCCATTGCCGGCCATGAATACGAACCCGCTCCGCACCCTCCTCAATCTGCCGCCCGAGCGTGCCTTGCGCTTGATAACCGACAAATAAGATCGTCGACTCGTGCCGCTCGATGTTCGCGCGTAAATGATGTTTGATCCGTCCAGCCGTGCACATTCCCGAGGTGGCCATGATAATGCAGGGATTCTTGTGCTGCTTGATTGCCTTGGAATCGGCCACACTCCGGACCATTCGTAAGCGAGGAAAACGCAGAGGCGACTCGCGCGAGACAATCAGCTGCCAGGTCTCCGCATCAAAACAGTCCTGATAATTCCGAAATATCTCAGTCACATCGACGGCCATCGGACTGTCCAAGAAGACGTCGAGCTCGGGAATCCGCCTGGCGTGAACCAAGCGGCTGATGTAGTAGACTAGGTCCTGAGCCCGTTCGACGGCAAATGTCGGGATCACAACATTGCCACCTTGAGCAACCGTCTTGGTAATCACATTCTGCAATCGCGCTTCGATATCTTCATGCTCGGGATGGTCGCGATCACCATAGGTCGTTTCCATGACAACATAGTCTGCTCTTGTGAACAGCGACGGATCACGAATCAATGGTTTATTCGGTTGTCCGATATCACCCGAAAAGACGATGCGTGTCTCCTTGCCGTGACGGCTAATAACGACTTCAATCATTGCTGAACCGAGTATATGCCCGGCGTCATGGAAGACCGCTCGTACCCCCTCACCAAGTTCAACCGGCGTTCCGTAAGGAGTTCCCTGAAACAGAGGCAATGCTCTTTCGACATCCGATTCCCCATAGAGGGGCGTTTCGGGATATTTCCCGCGTCGGCCCTCCTTCTCATGGCGTTTCTTCTTGAACTTCGCGTCCTCGACTTGAATATGTGCCGAGTCGCGCAGGAGCACTTCCGCCAACTCGGCCGACGGGCGCGTGCAATGGATCGGACCCTGAAACCCCTCGGAAACCAACCTGGGAATCAGGCCGCTGTGGTCAATGTGAACATGTGTCAGCAGCAATGCATCAAGTTGCTCGGCGGGCATGGGACACGACTGCCAATTCCGTTCCAGATAGGGGCGTTCTTGAAACATGCCGCAATCGACCAGGATTCTCTGATCGTCGATTTGCAGACAATATCGCGACCCCGTAACTTGGCGATTTGCTCCGAGAAAATGTAGCTTGATCATCGATTCCTCTATTCCTGGGACCTGTCACAAGAGCAGCAAAAGGGGAACGAAAGCACACGCGATCAAGCAGGTGCGCCAACGGTCTTGCAGCAGGCAGCTAGAACTTACCTGTTCGCGATTCAAAATGCGTCGGTTTTCCATACATTGGTCGGCCGTTGGCGATCCAATCGGCCGTCCAAGCCATCATCTGCTGGACCGAAATGCGCGGTCGCCCCCAACATTCATATCCAAGCTCTGAGTTGCTCAGTAACGCGTCCTCCTGCTCGGTGCCTGAAACCGTCGCGGGCCTCTGCAACAACTCACCAAAACGATGGGCCAGATCACGGGTTTCCAGGACATCGGGTCCAGTCATATTGATAACCCGAGCGGGAACGGCCGTGTTTTCGAGTGCTAACAATGACATGGCGTTGGCATCCGTTAACCAGATCACGTTGACATACCCCGTCGACACATCGATCGGGTGCCCTTGATGGACATGCGTGGCAAGGTCGACCAGTACGCCATAACGCAATTCCGTAGCATAGTTCAACCGAAGCAATACCGTTGGAATCTCCCAAGTTTCGCTGAAGTACTGGTAGATCCGCTCACGACCCAATGCGGCCATGGCATATTCGCCGTCGGGACAGAGCGTGTCGCCCTCCTTCGACCCACCCGAGTGTCGTGGCACCGTCCCATAGACGTTACCGGTCGAAAACGTCACGATGCGGCTCTCCCGGTATCGCCGGCAAACCAGCGCGGGCAAGTAGCAGTTTGTAGCCCAGGCCAACGACGGATTCTGATTCGTACCAAATTTGAATCCAGACATCGAAATGACGTTTGGGGCGGTCGGCAGCTTGTCAACAGCCGATTCGTCAAGAAGATCACAAACGATCGTTTCAATGCCCCAGCTGTCCAATCGTCGGCGCAGTTCCACATCCCGGAACCGAGACACTCCGATAATTCGCCGCCGGCTTCCGGAGGCATCCGATGCCCGTTTTGCCATACGGGCCATGGTAGGCCCCATTTTCCCGCCCACGCCCAAGAAGACTACGTCGCCATCGAGGCGACCAAACATGTCGACGACTTCGGGCCACGGTTGGCTCAGTATGTCTTCAAGTTCTTCGACAGATTGCGGCGCCCGTGGAGCAGTATCAGCAGATTCCATCACGTCCTTCCTTTCGGTCAGCTACCCGGATACACGCAATAACCCAACGAACACGTGACACCCGGTTTATGTATACACTGGCGATGCTAGTCCGTCGAGCCGAGTTGGTATCTGACTCGGCCACACGCCACCCATTTCTCCAACAGCCAAACACCTAACGTGGCCTACGGTCACAACCAAAGCCAGTGTAGGGTGTCAAGATCGCTCGCCCAACGCAGGTGATCGTTGAAAACTTAACGCGATCGACGGCACACCAGGGCCAGTATCCATTCTCAAACATACGCGCATCGTGCGCGCATCTTTCAGGGTCAGACTCGAACGATACTTGAGCCTAGTCGCCCAAATCAACATCCTGCGTTCCAGGGATCAAGCCGACGTGACCCGCACTGACCAGGCGACTCTCTCCTCCATCGTCAATACAAACACAGTTACGTGCACGAGTACGCCCCGAGTCGAGTAAATAAGATGCACGCCGGACCAATTGCTGCTGATCTTCACCTCGTGTTGCTTCAACAACCGCACAACTGATCGTGAAGCGGCGTTGCGGGTACCTCTTGGGCAAGTGCGACTGGGAAACCGCCGTGCGCAGTCGTTCCGCAACCTTTATTCCACCGCGAACGGCGCAACCGGGCAGTAGGATCGCCAGTGAGTTGCCATCAAATCGCCCGACTGTGTCAACTTCTCGCATCAATGATTTCGTGGCCAGCGATACAGCGCGCAACGTGGCTCGGACATTATCGTCACCACCGCGCCGCCGAACCTCGTCCAAGTCGTCAACATGCAACAAGAGCAAACTGAGGGACACTTTGGCTGCCCTGCATTGCGACAAACGTGCGGCAACATTTTCGCAGAAACACGCCCGATTGGCCAAGCCGAACTCGTCGACATCGGCTGTCTCGGATTCCGAGTTTGTATTCGACGCTAAGCGAATCAGATCCGTCAATGCCACGCACCGACGACCGTCATGAAAATGACCGCAGTTTCGACCATGCTCCTTCGACGCGTACAGTCCGTTGTCGGCCCGGCTGATTAAGGAGGCAACCGACTCGTCCTGCTGAAACTGCGCCAGGCCGGCGCTGATCGTCACCCGTAAATCAATTCCATCAAACTCAAACCTGCCGGCGCCAACCGCTTCGCGCGTTTGTTCAGCCATCTCGACGATGTCGGCGATTGTAGCGTCCCCAAAGACAACTGCAAACTCCTCACCACCGAACCTTGCCACTACATAGTCTCGACCTATTCGATCCTCCAGAACTCGCGAGACTCCTTTCAACACTTCGTCGCCTGCCTGATGGCCATAGGTGTCGTTCAGCATTTTGAAGTGATCGATGTCGATCATCATCAATGTGGCCGGCCGTTCGCTTCGGACCCAGTTACAATGCACGCTGTGCATCGCATCATCAAATGCACGGCGGTTTGCGAGTCGAGTCAGCGCGTCCGTGCGTGCCGCCGTCGCATGGCTCTCGATCTCGCGAGCCTGGTGCTCGAGTTTCTGCTGGGCAGAATCTAACTGATGTTGGACCTGCTCGTTCGATTCGATCAATCGAGCAATTGCCTGCGCGGCACTGGTCGCATCCGGCGTTTTCAACGCCTGTAATTCGTCATTGATCCGTCGCATGACGAACTTGTGCCGGTCAACGTCCGCCGCGACATCTCGCGTTAAATCACCAACCCGCCGCATGGTATCCCGCGTCGCCCCCGACCGAACCGCCGGCCTTCGGCCGCCGCCCGCAGAACGGCGTTCTCCGCGCATCAGCCAGCCCGCGGCAAAGCCGAACGCCAACCCAGTACCAACCAATACCACATAATTGAGCACGAAAAGAGAACCTCGTATCTGACTGCAAGCCCCTCTCGATCTCCCGATCCGAAACGTCGCACAAACGCCTGAGCCGCCGTGATCAGCCAACCCGTCCGATGGTCACCCCGACAACCAAGCGCGCAATTGGCACACTACGTTCCTACATAACATCTACGTCGCTAAAGCCCGGTCGTCAAAAGGACTTCCGGGCCGGGCCCAGGTCGCTCGGTCGCCCAGAGAGCCGGCGCCTCACGTACTCGGCCGGCATCGACAACCGCCTTCAGCCTGACCGCCACGAAATAGCCCGATATGCGCCGACATTACCCCCTCCGGAAAATGAGCGCACGGACGCTATTTCCGATTTCGTGCATTGTCCGGGGGAAAAATAGGCCGCCGAGTGGCGAAGAAGGGCCACAGCACGCAGTAGCCGGCCCCCAGCTGGATAAATCGGAAAGAATCTTATTCCGCCCGGTCGCCCGAGGATACGTTCAATAAGACCGATTGTGGGGATGAGGATGGACTTCTTTGGCCAATGCTATTTTCCGTGCAGCATCCGACCAAATCGCACAGGAACCTAAAAACGAAAAAGGCTCCCGGAAGTAGCGGTATCCCAGGGGGGCAGAGGATGTCGCTTCGGTTCCGGGAGCGATTGGACGGTGGGCCACACGATCATCCTGATCATGGCCCTGAATCCGGATATTAGTTCGAACAACGTCATGGTTGACGAAATGTGGGTCAGCCTCCATGCCAACCAGCACGACTTCGCGGTCCGCGGAAGAGCCCTCAACAGCCCTTCCCATGCAGACTCGCCCACGTCGCTGCATCTCGCTGGCCGCCATCAGTCAAAGCAGAAACTCAAAACAGCTAATATGCTGGTCGCGTCTTCTACAACAACTCGTTCGTGCCAACGAGGCGGGAGAATATGCCATTCTTCGGAATGGGTCAAGGGCGGTTTTTGAAACCCTTTGGGAAATCGGAGACTGGCACGCTTCTTATGGCCGGCCGGGAGGATTGGGCAAAGTATCAAAGAGGAACAGGTCCGTGATCGCCGGTTGTGGATAACGAAATCGGAGTTCCATCGGTCTCACTGGATTCGCCAGTTTGCCAAAAAAGTGTGCCACACCCCGTTCCCGTCTCGGACTTCGCTCAGGTTGAATCTGTGACGCTCGCCGGTCAATTGGATCGCAAATCCTCTTTCACCGGCCGTGACGAGCGCTTGTGGTTGTCCCGTATGGCCGATTGCGGTCGAGGACCCGTTACTGGCGGGAAATAGAGGTTCGTTCTGGTTCATGACTCGGAGTTGGCCACGCAAGTGGCTTGGCCCTGGCTAGCTGCTAGAATGGCCTGCGGCGTCTGCAACAAAAGCAGAGAGTGTCCAGCTCGCCTGAGCGCTCAATGCACCTCAAATCGCATGTACCGTAGTCAAAGACAGGCCATACCCCGGAGAGGCGAACAATGAAAACTCGATTGATGCGACTCGCACAAGGGGCAGTGGCGATGGCCGGGGCACTGGGGGTGATTGTTTCCTGTGCGTCCACTCGCGGGTTGACGGCCGAGCCGTCCCCGGCCGTGTACATTCATGTAAGCCCGACCGGAGACGATTCCGCGACCGGGACTGCGGAATCGCCGTTCAAGACCGTGTACCGCGCCCAACAGGCCGCGCGAGCCGCACTGGCAACGGCAACCGGAGACGTCGTCGTCAACCTAGCTTCGGGCGTGTATCGCCTGGACAAGCCGCTCGGGTTGACGGATGCGGACTCTGGGCGAAACGGGCATTACATGGTTTACAGAAGCGCCGGAGGGCTCGGCAAAGCCAAGCTTCTTGGCACGATGGCACTCAAGGGCTGGAAACAGCACCGAAGCGGGATCTGGAAAGTCCAACTCCCTGAGAAAATGCTCTTTCACACGCTGTACGAGAACGGCCGACGTGCACACAAAGCCCGATTCCCCAACTACGTACACCATTCCGATTTTCCAGTGGCCCGCGGCCGATATCTGGTGACTCAGGATGGCAGCCCGGTGACCGGGACGACCGCCCCGAAAGACAAATCCAAGGAACCGAACTGGCTGACCTACGCACCGGGGGATGCGCCGCCCACAACCTCCGGGCCCAAAATGAAGATTCTGCTTTTCGGAGGTGGCAAGTGCAACTGGATGCGGGTCGTGTCCCACGTGATTTCCATCGATCCTGCCGAACGGCGCATCCTCATCGATCGCCAGTGGAGAGGCATCGGAACCGGGGCCCGGTTCTTCCTTGAAGACGCAATGGGATTCCTCGATGCGCCCGGTGAGTTCTATCTGGACGAAACGACCCACACGCTCTACTACAAGCCCATGGGCCAGGGCCATCCGGACACGCTGAACATCGCGGCGCCCATCCTGAAACGGCTGATTCAAATCAAAGGGGAGACCAGAAAGAGGTGCGCGTCGAACATCCGACTCGAAGGATTGGCACTGGAGGAAACGGACGGATTCCCAAAAGGTTGGTGGTCGATGCGATTCGGCCTGACAGACGGCGCATTGGTGTGGATGGGAAACGCCACGAACATCGAGATCCGAAAGTGCCACCTGAAAAACAGCGGGCGCAACGGCGTGGTGATGGCTGGACACAACATCGGCAACCGTGTGATCGGTTGTTGGATCGAAAGTATGGGTCTGAACGGAGTCACACTGAGCAACCGCTGGCACGACCGAAAAAAAGTACCGCCGATTCTTGACCGTTCTGAGCATAACATCGTCGACAACTGCCGGATTCACAACATCGGCGAGATTCACACCTACGCCGCGTGCGTGAACGTATTCAACGTCAGTCACAACGAAATCAGCCACTGTGAACTATACAACTCGGTCCGTTACGCCGTCACGGTCAGGGGCAACACGGGGCCGCAGTACGGGCCTCCGATCAACCTGGATTATCAGCCCGGTTGCGAGGACAACCACATGCACCATCTGCGCATTTATCGCTGCGGCCAGGACGGTGGCGACATGGGTGCGCTGCATTGCGCCGACCTGAATAATCCGGGCGGCCAGTTCGTGAACATGTTCGAGCAGATCACGGTCGCCGACAGCCGGGCGATCCCATCAATGAAAGACATTGGCTGCGATGGGATCTTCCTGGACTGGCCGAAGATGGCTATGGACCAGATTTTCTCAAACGTGCACATCATCCGCAGCCAGGGCAAACAGCTGCGCAGCAACCGACCCGAGAATGCGGAGTCCGCTCGGACTACCAACGTCAGTTGGAAACCAGGATTCAAGACAGAGCTGATGGATTACGAGCAGATCGGCCTGACGTCCCTGTTTCCCTCCGAGTACGGTGGTCGCCACGAGTCGTTCGCCCCACCGCCTCCGCCACAAAACCTTGCTGCCAAGCCGTTCACGTACAACACTGTCAAACTCACGTGGCAAGCCCCGGACCATACATCTTGCGACAAGCCTCAGTACACCGTGTTTCGGGACGGAAAACGGATAGCGATTGTCACAGAGCCCGCTTTTACCGACACAGACTTGTCAGAACGCACGGTCTACCACTACCAAGTCGCCGCTCAACACGGCATCTTTTGCCACCTTGGCCCCAAGACTAAAGTCTGCAAGGTACATACGCCACCGGACCTGACCCGGCCTGTCGTCGAACACATCTGGAGCACGCACGACGGCAAACATGTGCGCGTGCTTTTCACCAAACCGATGTCGCCCCTCAGCGTTACGCAAGCGGTGAATTATCGTTTCGAACCACCCGAAATCCAGATCGAGTGCGCAAAACTCGTCGCGCCGAATTGTGTCGAACTGCAGATCAAGGGATTGGAACCCAATACCGACTGCAACTTGACCATGTACAAACTCGTCGATGCCACGCTTGCCGAAAATGCATTGAGAGGCGGAGGACCGCGTCCCGTGGCTGCCGGCGGCAAGGGGGCCTCTTTCCCGATGGTGCTCACCTCCAGTGAACGTCTTCTCGACACGCTCGGCAGTGCGGGCGACGCAAAGCTGTTCGGCGGAGCGAAAGTCGAAAAGGACGCGGGTCCGTTTGGTGGCCCGGCACTCGTGCTCGACGGAAAGACCGGATACGCCGAGACATCCCCCGATTTTGACTTGGGCGCGGGTGATTTCACCTTGATGCTGTGGCTCTGGAAACAAGGCGGAGGTCAGACCGCGATCTCGAAAGGAAGCGGCTTCGGCAGCCCGGCCCAGTGGACCTTCGGCTGGCCCGGCAAGGGGCTGCGAGATAGCATATCGTTGCGAGTGAACAACATCTTCCACAGCAGCGCGGCGGGGGCCGTGCCGAACGAAACATGGGTCCACATTGCATTCGTCAGACGTGGAAACCAAGGCTTCATCTATGCCAACGGCAAGCCTAGTGGTAAACCGCATGACCTGTCGAACGTCGGCCCGCTGACCAGCGACGAGCCGTTACGGATCGGCCTCCGCGCGTACTCGCCAAATCCCGCCTACTTCAAAGGCAAGATTGCCGGCGTCAAGATCCTCGGACACGCACTGTCGGCCGAGGAGATCCAGGCCCAGATGAGGCCCGGCCTGAGCGGTGCCAGATAGACATATAGCAAACGCCGTGCCCCGTCAAATCCGGTTCAAGAACCATCCAAAACCAGAGTGCTTTCTTCTCTGATTCCTTCGGTCCGGTGCGACCTCGGCAGCGTGGATGAGGACCTGTTGCACAGGCAAGAGCGCGTGCTGCGCGACGTGGTGTGCCGCCGCTCCCATCCTGCCTGTCGATTGCGCCACGGACCTTCCTTACCGTTACGGGCTAACTGCTTTCCTACTCTTCTCCTTTGGGAACTTCCTTTTCAAGCAGGCGAGTTGCCAATGCAGAAGTGTTGCCAACTGGGCCGTATCTCTGTTCGAGCAGCATGAGCTTCAAGTCCTGCAAGGCCGGACTAGCTTGATCCTCCAATGCACATATGGCCTTGATTCCCTCAATTCGGGCAAGGAACCCCCAAACACCACGACTGTCCCACGCCGCTCGGCGAAGGTCCTCAAGTAACGCCCCACGCAAATGACTTGGCAATTGCTGGACAGCTCTTGCACCTGCCAAACGATATTCAGCATTTCCGGCCCGCAGGGACTCCTGAATGAGCGGAACGGATTCTCGCGGCGCCAAGCGACTGAAGGCGACCAAAGCGGAACATGCGGACGGGTGCCTGCCCTTCTTTCGCTGGGCAATGACTCCCTTCAGTAACGATGCCGCAGCCTGCGAGTATTCCTCCCTATGACAGCCAAGTGCGCCGACCAGATCAATCGCTTTCGGCCCGGCTCTCCAGTCACTAAAATGGTTCGCTGCTGGAATCTCGTTCGCTGCAATTCTCTTCAGCAACGTCCAGCCTTTCTCCCTTGCCTCTTTCGGCTCTTGGGTTGCGAGCCAGAAGGCCGCAGATGCCTGCTCAATAAGTCCCCACGTTGGTTCCGACAGGCGGACCGACGTCTTTGACTGAACCATCCCCGCTTTAAGACGTCCAAGTGCTTCGAAAGCTGCTGCCCGCTTGTCCGTATGTGGTGGAATATCACGTGCTGTAGCGACTTTCAAGAGACACTTCACAATGGCTGGATCTGCCATTTGGCGATTGCCAACGCAACTCGTGACAGCGGACCAAAGCTGTTCATCGCCACTCAATAATGGCATCCCATCGTCCGCTTCCAATGCCATTAGACGCTTTACAGTTTGTACCAGTCTCGGTCGGTCTGTTTCAACCGCTACGTACAGGCGAAACCATTTCGACCGTTCTTGGTTATCTGAGCCCCACTGGTAGTCTGGTTCCTGGAGTAGCTCGTCGCGTTCCTTCAATAACAAATGAACAAGCCGCGATGGAAGTAACTGAAAACGCACCGCTTGAGTCTCTTCTAATCCTAGCAATAGCTCTCGCCCCAATGCCATTGCGTGCCATCGCGTTGGGTAAGATGAGTAGCGATGGGTAGGCAGTGTCACCGGTCGAGTTCCATGCAGTCCCTGATATAATTCCTCTGCAAATCGCTCTACCTGAGTGTGATATCCTGCGGCTGAGTAGCTCAACAAGACAGATCTTGCAGCGTCGCTCATCGTTACGGAAAAAGCAATTGGCAGGCCTCGATTCAAGAACACCGAAAAGCAGTGGTACTCTTCATCTTCATGCTGAAGCGCGGCGAGATCTTCAACCAGGAGCATCGCTAATCGATTCGGCGCTCCGTCTGCGAACATTTGCTGCTGGAATCGCTGCCATTGCACCTCCCCGTATAACGGAAAAATGATCTCTTCGCGGTAACGAATCTCGTTCCCTTTCCGTTCAGGAAACGCCATCCCACCGAGTCCTAGAGAGTAGATCTTGAAAACGTCATCAACAAGTCTTTCATCGCGCACAGGATGCGCTGCTAAATACCGAAGAGCGGCCGCGATCCTCGGCGATCTCTTCTTCGCTTCGTGCTTAACGTCCTCGTAAACATCCACCGAAGACCAGTACCGGTCGACATTTACACTACTAGCGAACAGCCATTTGCGCATCACATCCACCGATGGTGGCATGCTGTCTTGCGCCTCGCCAGTCGTACAGGCAAAAAGAATCGCTAAGAAGAAACAAATAATCTTGCATTTCGCGACAAGAAGTCGCGTTGGAACCGGCTGTGAGTGGGTAGTCCGATCACTCATCTGGCCACACCTCCGGGAGAACTCCACGGAAAAGGCAATTTCTTGATATCAGGGAGCTTCGGTTTCTGCTTTCGCCACCGGTTGCATTCCGGCAACCCCGCACAAACGCCGCCGCAGCTATTGCACTTGCACCAGTTGGTCCATTCTTGCTGCAACAATGCGTCGTTAGGGTACAGGTAAGCTGCTTGCGACGAACACGCATCGGATTCCTTGGCTAGGCAGAGTGCACAAGCGGCCGCATTTGAAGGTCCGCCGCCGGTTGCCGGCGGAAGTCTATGTTTCGGGGGATCGGTGTACCCAGCATTGTTAACCCTGCAACTCCCGCAGCGAGCCTTGCCATCGGCGTAGAATTGCACGCAGTGTCGTGACTCGTGGACGAGCAGACCATACCAATAATGGAACGTCATCCTCCTCTTCTTCAGGCAGATGTAGCAAGGCTGAGTAGGACGCATCGTATAGGTAAAACCGTCGAACCCTCGGCAATTGTTGCTACAGTAAATCCGGGCGTTACACCTGAGAGTTTTGTCAACCCAGTTGTTCCCGGCCAAATGTTGATGCCAGTATATAAGACGAAGAAAATGACCACACGTTATCTTTTCATCAGAATTCCAAGCCGGACGCTCAAAACGCCAAGAGTCGGAAAGGCCGTCCAACCAATCCTGAAAGCGATGCAATAGATCGTTCCAGTAGCTCGAAATCGGCCTCCCCAGTTCTGCCGACAGCATCCGGTGCCTATAGTACCATCTTGTGCGGTTTCCAGGCTGCATTCGCGTCAGCGCTACGTATATCGTGGTTTTGGCTCGCGGACAGGCATCCGGTGCCGCCACCGGTGTCTCGCGCGTGGGCGCGCGAGGCTTGTTTATCATGTCAAAGAACTGCGACTGATTCTACTCGGTTGTCAAGCGAATCCAAAGAAGAATCCGAAGAATCTTGAGGTGACAAGGCAGCCTGACGGCCGCCCATCGTCTCGGCGCTCACGCAGACCAGCGGGGGCGCTCATTGGCGCCCCCCGCTGGACTCCCTTCCTGGCCTTTCACCGTTCCGGACCCTGTGCACACTCGCTTGAGAATCGCTACCGGTCTACGGACTTTCAGGCGTCGTTTGAAGCATCTCCGGAAGCGTCTTGAACATCCGGCAGCTGGCCGCCTTCCGGCGGCACGCTACCGGCCGACGGAGCCTGTCCCGACCGGTCCGCGTTCGAAGCGTCGTCCGTGCGGTAAAGCCGGGCCGGGTGCGTCTGGCGATGGACCTCGCACAACTTGCCGATCGA
>JAJSAJ010000182.1 GCA_024274855.1 Planctomycetota bacterium
CGCCCGGCTAGAAAGCCACCGCCCGTGGCAAGTGCGGCGATGCCCGCAACGCGAATCGAGTCGACTAGGAAACGTCGTCGGTCGGCGGGGTTGGTGTCAGTTGGCACGATATGTCTCTTCGTTTCTTAAATGGAGTAATGACGTGGATGTCCGATCAAACCACGAAAGACGCCCTCGAAAACCATACCTGATGTCGCGTCCCTTGCGAAACAGCTCGTGGAATCATGAGTTTCGCCGGTCAGCTCAACCCAAGAGCACACTAATCGTGATTTGGTTCCTCCCGGGCGCGAGGCAAATCGCACCCCGACAGCAATGGACATTGGCCACATGCCAGCCTCCGATTCGGACAGGCAGACGCTTTTCGGGTTACGAGGATCCACGCCATGGCACCCAGGCCGGCTAACAGGCCGACTCGGATCAGGCCGGCAAGCCACTGTCGCCGTGTCGTTTCCGCGGACGGATCGGATGAGTGGTCGGGTTGATTCATGATTCATTATCCAGCTGAGATTTCTTCGGTGCAAAAATACGCACAACCTGTTTGCGAGCGTCAAGAACCAACACTTCCCCTTTGCCATTCGCGGCAATGTCGAACACACGCTTCGATTGGTCGGATCTCGCATCACCCAAGGCGGTAAGATGCACGCCCAGTTCGGACGGTCCGGCAACAACCGTCTCGTAATCGCCTTGATTGCTGTAGATCTTGATGCGGGGGATTCCCTTTTCGGACGTGACAAACCGGCCGTCATGCAAACGTGCCAAATAAGCCGGATTGCAACAGCCGAAAAAGTCATCCAGATCGGATCCCGCCCGTCCCCAATACGATTGCAATTGGCCGTCGAATGTATAGCATTCGATCCGCCGAGCACCTGGGTTCACGACATACAGCATCATATCGGAGCCGGCAACCAGGTCGAAATACGGGCTGGGGATGATGAAACCAGGCATGTCGCGGTCTTGCAACGAGGCTCCGATCCGACCCAGCAACTGTCCTTTCAAGTCATACCGCAACACCAGACGATGTCCCGCATCGGCGACAAAAACATTGTCCATGGCCAAGGCGATCGCGGTCAGTACCGATTGTCTCCGAGCGAAGGCCAGGCACCCCGCGGTGCCCCGTCAGGACCAAATACCAAAACCCCCTGCGCCGTGCCGATATACGTTCGCCCCGGCTCCTCACTGGTGCTATCGGCAACGACCAGACAGGACGGCTCCGTCTCCAGATCGATCTGGCTGACCAAGCTGCCGTCCGATTGATAGACGGACACTCGCTGATCGCCCGCGATATGGACCGTGTCGTTCGGACCAATGGCAATGGCTCGTGGATGTTGCAAGTCAATCGGCCATTCGGCGCGCTGCTGGAAGCCGATCATGGGGGCGGGGATCGTAAAATGACTGTTCAAGTTCAGCTGGAAACGGGCTGGCAGCTTCTGTGCCGTTCCACCGATCGGATTGGTGCGTGCCAGCGAATAGGCTGCCAATGCCAATGCGATTGGCAGGACAACCGCAGCCAACAATATGCCCAGCTTCCTAGTGGTGGACATCGGAATCGCCTCGGCATTCCGCTCTCCTTGACGCAGCTGCCCAGAGTTCGGTTGCGCGGGGCTCAGCTGAGCGGGGTTCAGTTGTGCCGAATCCGGTTGCTCAGGGCCGTCTGCCTGGTTTGAGTTTGGGCTGTTAATCATGGCTACTCGCTGGGCTGGTGGGAGGCGGAAAGGTCTAGACACGACATGCGACTCATGTCGCGAACAATCAACCGGCCGGCGACCATGGCCATTGGTCCCCAGGCGTCGTGACCGTTTTCGAACACCTGAAACTCAGCCAGGCGACGATACTGATCGGTTGATGCTTCGGCCATCACAAGGCGGCCGTCATTACTCATCGCCAGGATAACATCGTTGGCTAGCATATAAGGTCCGTGGCCTAGACGATCTTGGCCGCTGTCCCAGACTTGACTGCCGTCGGGTTTCATGCAGACGATCTGGCCGCCACCCTGTTTGCGAATCCCGAACAGATGGCCCTTGTAAAAAATGGGGGTTTGCTGCTCTGAATTGAACTGGCGCGGAGCCAAGGTGAAGAGCGATTCGGCCTGCAGACTGGTTGCTACATTCTTGAGCTGCAGCATCAAGGCGCCCACTTTGCTGCCGTATCCGCTCGACAGGAAGATCTTGCCTTCGGGTAAAATGACCGGGGACGGTGCCGTCGCGAACTTTACCGTCCAGGCGGTCGACTCCCAAAGCTGATGTCCGTCCTCGGCGGCCACGCCCACGACGGCTCCGCTGGCGCAGTAGACGTACGTGCGCTGGCCTTGAAACTCCATCGGCATGACCGATGCATGCGTCATCTTCCAGCGTTTCGGATTGGGTGTTTCCCACAAGACCTTGCCCGTCTCGAGGTCCATCGCAACGACCAGAGCCGTGCCTGCCGGAGCAAGGATCAGTCGGTCGCCATCGATCAGTGGACACTGCCCCGTATACCAGCGAGGGACTTCGGTCTTGTATCGTTCGACCATGTCGATCAGCCACCGGCACTGACCGGTTTCCACGTCCCAACATGCAACCTGGCATCGTGGACCGATCGAGACAACCAGCCCCTTTGCGACAGCGGGGACTGTACGGGAGATTCCGTGGTTGCGAGTCAATTCGACCGGATAACTGTTTCGCCAGATCTCGCGACCGTCGTCCAGCGAAAGGCATCGCATCGTGTCGCACCGCGTCTGTTCGTCGTAGTCCAGCAGCAGCACGCGGCCGTCCACAATTGCCGGGGAGGCATAGCCTTCGGTCAGTTCGACCGTCCACAGCACGGGGGGCCCCGATTCGGGCCATTTGCGGGCCAACGGCGTCGGATCGCGACTAATCCCGTCGTGTTGAGGTCCGCGAAAGCATGGCCAGATTCCCGAAACACTTGAAGGCGTGCCGGGTCCCGACTGCGGTTGCCCCGCGACAGGCACTTCGATCTTGATTTCGACTTGAGCGGCTTTGCCACGTCGATCCATGCCTGGCACGCGCATGTCCAATGACAGGGCAGGCCCGGTCTGAATCCAGACGCCAATCAGAACCGTGCCGAGAACGGCTGCGGCCAAGGGAATTGCTAAATCGGAAATCCGCCACTCCATACCCGACTCCACAGGTCTGGCCCGGTAAGTAACCTTGTCAACCTCCAATCACGCGATTGATGGTTGCTCGACGCATTGGGTCTCCCGGCAATCACACGCCGACCCCAACCGCGCACGGCTGGCGCGAACTTGGTGCATTGTGTCACGCGGGCAGGCGTGCTGCAAACCTCAGGATCCCAAAAACCTATAGGCAATTCCGCCAACAGTCCCCTTGACGCGTCTGGCGGCACCACGGGTGACTTGGGCGAGCCCCGATTTGGTCAATCACAATGCGGGCGGAATCCGCCGCCAGTCTGGTGGTCCAGAATCGCGGTGGATCATAACCCAATCCGGCCTGTCACTTGGAGCAGACGGTGGCTGACGCACCTTCAACAACACCGCCGAGGCACTCCAAAGGACGACATTCGAACCAAAGCCTTCGGGTTTGCAACACAACCGTTCATTATAGGCAATCCGTGCCGAGTTGGCACGGGGGGCGAGTAACTGATGGTGCGGCTAACGACGCGTGCTTGCCGAGAATCGGAGCGTTTTAGCCGATAATCTGCTAAAATGGGTTTCCGATCGGTTGGTCGGGGTCTACCGAACCAAGACGTACACAGTCGATCCGGACAATGGCACGGTCGGAGAACACGGGCCCGGAAAACCTCCAGCCCAAGTATCGATACGTCGGCTCGCTGCGTTACATCGACGCGTGCGCGTTGCGTGACGAGAACACGGAAAGCGACAGCACGTATGGCGACGATCGCCTCCACTACCTGGCCGATGCCATTTTCAACGTGACACCCCTGGTCGACACGGCCGGTGACGCGCTGGAGCGTTACGTCTACCGCCGGTACGGAGTATTGACAATTTATGACGCAACGTGGTCGAGCATTCGTAGTGCCTCGAGCTATGATATCGAGTATACTTACACGGGTCGGAGTTACGATAAAGAAACCGGATTGTGCTAGTATCGGCACCGCTGCCTGTCGGCCGAGTTGGGCGGGTTTATCAGTAGGGATCCGATCGGGTATGCAGCTGACGGCTGGAACCTCCAGCGATATGTTAGTTGTCGGCCAACTGTAAGCACTGAACGACTCCCAAATTGGGATCGCTTTTTGCGAGATGACTACGAGCAGTTGCCTGAAGGCGAAGAAAAG
>JAJSAJ010000013.1 GCA_024274855.1 Planctomycetota bacterium
AACTCGGCAAAGCCATTGTAGTCGTCGGGATGAGCAAGCACGCGTGTGCCGGGCTCCCAGCCTTCAATTCGCGACTCGACAATAACGCCAATATTCTCATGTCCCAGCCACCCCGGCGGGGGCGGCCACGGGACATCGGCCCAACGCCCGTCCCCCGTGTAGGGCCCCATGTTGGTACCGCACAAAGCAATATGGCTGCACTGCACAAGAGCCTCGCCGTCCGATATTTTCGGCTTGGGCACATCATCCAGCAGGCGGATCTTTCTCGGCGCTTCGAACAGAATGGCTCTCATGATTTCGATCCCTTGAGAGGAAAGACGCGGCATCTTCGCGACGAAACCGATGCATAGTGACCACATTACCGCCCCCCCATGGCAAGGTCAAGACGCTGAGGAAAGCAAGAAACGGCAACGCACGCATTCTCACGAACAAACGGCACGGGCTGTGAGGCTTTCCCGTACACTCCGCCATCCAAACGAGTGGGCGCAGTACCCATCCACCTCCGAGGAAGAAAAAAAACGGCGGATATGATAGAGTAAATCCGCTGTTCGTTACCGGAGACGGTGCCGGACGGATCTTGGTAGTGATGAATCGAGCGTCACGTGGTTCCGCCCCGGAGGAGCCCAGGTTCTTGCCTTGCTCGTGGCGACGTCGCTTTTGCAATGCCGACCGCCGTTGCGATGGCTGGTTCACACAAAGAGAATCGAATTTTACCGACACCCGGGCAACCAGGACTTTCTGCTTGAGTTCAAACTGTGGCTGACCATTCCGCGGATGATTTCGGTGGGCAGGAACGCTCCGATCTTTCGGACGGTACGTTGCTGCGCCGATTTCAAGCGGGTGAAGACGATGCGGCGACCGCAATCTATCTGCGTTATGCCAAGCGATTGCAATCGTTGGCCCGCTCGCAAACCGGTGACGAGCTGGCTATTCGAGTCGACCCCGAGGACGTTGTCCAGTCGGTTTTTCGCACGTTCTTTCGCCGCGCGGCGGACGGACATTATGATATCCCGGATGGCGAGGAGCTTTGGAAACTGTTCTTGGTAATCGCCCTAAACAAAATCCGCGGATTGGGCCAGTTTCATCGTGCCGCCAAGCGAAATGTATCGCGCACAACCACGCTGTCACCAATCGGACCAACGGTGGCCGAGGGGGATTCGGCAAACGAAAACGCACTCACCGTCCTCCGTCTAACCATCCACGATTTGCTTGATCAACTGCCCGATACCCAACGGCAGATGGTGTTGCTTCGAATTGAAGGACATGATGTTCAATCGATCGCGACCGGAACGGGGCGTTCAAAACGATCGGTCGAACGCGTGCTTCAGGAATTCCGTAAACGTCTCGGTTCCCATTTGCAGCGAAACGAGTAAGCGGAATCTGGCACGGAAGGGCAAATGATGAAGGACAACCGTTAAACCAACGCATGAAGAAGATGACATTCGCCGAATTGGAGTCTATCGTTGAAGCCTATGAATCTGCACGAAATAGCGGGCAGGCGGTGGAGATTGCGCATTTCCTTCCACCACCAACTCACCCTCGTTACGGTGAGATCGCGGTCGAACTATTACGCGTCGATCTTGAGTGCACATGGAATACTGAGCAGCCGAACCGCTTGACTGAGTATCTTGCTAACTTCCCCGATGTATTGCAGGACACCGCGAGGTTGGCGTCCGTCGCATTCGAGGAGTACCGACTTCGGCGATTACATGGCGAAGATATTGCCCGCGAGGTGTACCAGGACCAATTCGGTATCGATGTGCGACAATGGCGAGAACTGCCGCTCGGCAGCGCCAACATTGCCCCCCTAGACGACGGACTCGATCAAGACTGGCTCCAGCAGCTTTCGATCCATGATCCCATGTCTGCCGGGCGATTGGCAAACGCCATGCACCAACTGCCAAACGTTGGAGACGCGTTTCTCGATTATCACCTGGTAGGCGAATTGGGACGCGGTGCATTGGGACGCGTCTACCTGGCTCGGCAAGGAGATTTGGCCGATCGGTTTGTTGCCCTGAAAGTGACTCCGTGCGTAACCGACGAGCCCCAGCGACTGGCCCAACTACAACACACGAATGTCGTCCCCATTTATTCCGTACACCGCGAGGGGTCCTTGCAGGCAGTATGCATGCCGTTTCTCGGCGCTAACACACTGGCTGACATCATGCGCTCGTTTCAAAACAGCAAATCGCTGCCGACCACCGGACGGGAACTCGTCAGCACGATGGCTGCCAACCAAGCATCAACGATTCTGACACCGTTGACGTCGCCAGGTCGTGAAGGCGAGGACGCGGAATTTGGATTGCCCCCTTCGTGCCAGCCCAACAATCGATCCGCGGTGACGCCCCAAACAAAAGAGGCCTCCGAAGTCGGCCTCGGCCCCGCCGAATCGGGGAATCAGACAGGAAGCGATCCGTCGCCACAAACATCACCCGCCTCCGTTCCAACCGCGTCGCAGTTGAACAGGATGAGCTACCAGGAGGCCGTGGTCTGGATTCTGATGCGAACGACCGAAGGGCTACAGCACGCGCATGAACACGGCCTGGTCCACAGCTACTTGAAGCCGGCAAACATTTTGATCAGTGACGACGGTCAGCCTGTCATTCTGGACTTTCACTTGGCGTCACAGCGCAATCAGTCACTTCCATCGGCAACGATGATCGGCGGCACCTTGCCCTATATGGCCCCGGAGCATATCGAAGTGCTTCTGAGTGGTGGCCACGTCAACCCTCAAAGCGACCTCTTTTCCCTGGGCGTAATTCTGTTCGAAATGCTGACCGGACACCATCCGTATCCGACGTACCCCATCCGGCACGGTTCGTTTGACGAAGTCGCCAAACAGATGTGCCATGACCATCGGCAACCACCACCGCCGGCGTGCCGCTATAATCGAGCGGTTTCCCGCGGCCTGGATTCAGTGATTGCCAAGTGCCTGGCACCCGAACTAACCGACCGTTATCAATCCGCCGGCGAATTCCATGAAGACCTGCACCGACACCTGAATCACCTGCCCCTACAATATGCTCGAGAACGATCCGTCACCGAACGTGTACACAAATGGACCCGTCGTCATCCGCGGATTGCGTCCGCGACCACGGTTTCGATCGTCGCAACAGCCCTACTGATTGCCCTGAGCAGCACACTGTGGATTCGTCATAATCGATTCGCCCGGCAAGAGGCTGTTCACGCGATGCGCGATTTTGATGTGGCAGCTAGTCTTGGCCGAGCGACCCTGAATGTGCCCGGAATCGACGTCGCTACACTCAATGCGGCTGTCGCCGCGCTTCAGGAAACGCTGCGTCCCTACCGACTCTCGGATGACGGACCATGGTGGAAAACAGCCGCTTATCAACGCTTGTCTCCCTCACAGCAACAGCGGCAACGAGACAATCTTGCCGAGATATGCTATTTACTCGCCGCGGGCCGGGCGCAGATTGCGATGCGAGTAGATGGTTCGGAACGAGAAACACAACTGCGGAAGGCACTTCGGTTTAACACATACGGACAACACGTATTTGCCGCCACATTGCTGCCTCGCACATTTCTATTCCAACGCAGTCGAATAGTTGAAGCCACCGGAAAGAAGGACGAGGCCGCATTGCTTCGCGGACAGGCAAACTCGCGCCCAACAAATGGGCTGCGCGATCAGAGTCGTCTGGCATGGCAATTAACCCAACAACAGAAATACCAGCAAGCGACTCAGCTCTACCGCCAACTGGTGGCCCAAACACCACATCGTGCGGATCTCTGGTTGAATCTGGGACACTGCCGCCTGGCACTCGGGCAATGGGCGGACGCGAATACTTGTTACACAACAGCATTGACACTCCAAGGAGTGTCCCCACTTGCCAGATTCGGTCGCGGCGTGGCAAGACTGCAACAACAGAACTACTCGGAAGCGATCGAAGATTTTGATTCCGTGCTCGACTCGCAACACGACTGGCCCGCGGCACTGGTCAACCGAGCACTAGCCCGCCAAGGCACAAGAAACTTGACCGCGGCCGTGAACGATCTGGACATGGCACTCGAACTGGGAGCAACACAAACGCGAATCTATTTCCTGCGAGCTAGAATGAAAGAGCAACTCGATGATCAGCAGGGAGCGGAAGCGGATAGGAAACAAGGCCTGGAATCACGGCCAACCGATGAACAGAGCTGGATTGCTCGAGGCGTCTATCAACTGGACCGTGACCCACGCGCAGCACTAGCCGATTTCCAACAGGCGCTCCAGATCAATGCCCAGTCCCGTGTCGCCTTACAGAACTCGGCACACGCTCTCTCGGAACGACTTGGTAGGCCCAAGGACGCAATCCGCATGCTCGATCGCCTGGTCGCAATCGCTCCAGATGATCCCGACGCGTTGGCCGGACGCGGAGTCCTGCTGGCGCGAACCGGCAAGCGAGACCAGGCGATCATCGATGCCCAGGCGACCATCCGGCACCGTCGTCGACCATTACATACCTACCAGGCCGCCTGTATCTATGCGCTGACCTCCCAGGATCACAAAACCGATGCTCGGCGAGCCGTTAAACTGCTTGCCAGCGCGTTGAAGCAATCCCCTTCTCTTGTCGGACTCGTCTCAGATGATCCGGATTTGAAGCCCCTGGCAGGTGACATCGAGTTTCAGCGACTGACGGCGGTCGCCCGCCAATTGAATCAGTTTGCTCCGCAACCATAACGAGACAGGGTCTCGTGAAATCTGTCAGTGCCTCTCTGCCACGCCACTCGCACGCCACAGTACCTGTTTCCCCTGGCCCCTGGCTACGTCCCGCCCCAAGATCTCGTTCTTGATCGAAAACACCAGGATTATGGATCTTTCAAACTTTTACTGGCGGACAATCACATCGCTTTCCACTCTTCCCCTGTAACCATCCAAACTAACAAACAATGTCTAGTCTCCAGGAGAACCAAACCATGAAACACCGTTCACGAACAAGAAAATCCCGTCATTCCAGAGGCCTTCGGTTCGAATCACTGGAATCCCGCCGGCTCTTGGCCGCCGATTGGGGCCACAATGTGGAAATGCCCGAGGATGTCGATGCCAATAGCAGCGTAACACCATCCGACGCGCTTGCAATTATCAACTATCTGAACAGCCGAAATGCCGGCCATGCACAGACGGCAGCAGAAAGCGAGCGAAACACCGCCCACGATCGACTCTTCATGGATGTGGATGATGACCTCCTATTGACACCTGCAGATGCCCTGATGGTCATCGATCGACTGAATCATCCTGAAACAGACAGAGACTCGGACGCACAGTCGAGCGATTCGACACCCGACACGCCGCCCGGACAGGAGACTGCCTCAACGGAACTGACGGCATACATGCTCGGCACCGGTGCCGCACACGGAGAATCTGAGTACGAACTGGAAAACGAACGTGGTACCTTGGAGAAACAGTTCGAAACTGAAATCGAACATGCTCCCCAAAATACGACTTACCAAGTCGTCGTCGACGACGTGCCAGTCGGCCAATTGACAACGGACAGCCTCGGCCGAGGCGTTCTGAGATTTTCCACGAATCCGCGAGCCAATGAACTTCCCATGCCGGATGATTTCCCCGAACTCTCCGCCGGTTCTAGTGTTCGAATCGGTGAGCTCGCTGCCGGAACGTTCGCTGAAGACTCAGACAATTCCGTTGATATGGACCACGACTCCTCGACAAATGACCAAGAGGATGACCTGTCAAATCACCGGCCGGACGACAGACCAGGCTCCGAGGATGACTCCCGAGACTCCTCGGACGACACGCTCGGTGCCTCGTCCGACGATCCCGACAGCGATAAGACCGATGATCAATCGGACCGAGACGACAAGTCGGACGACAGACCAGGCTCCGAGGACGACTCCCGAGACTCTTCGGACCATACACTCGGTGCCTCGTCCGACGATCCCGACACCGATAAGACCGATGATCAATCGGACCGAGACGACAAATCAGACGACAGACCAGGCTCCGAGGACGATTCCCGAGACTCTTCGGACCATACACTCGGTGCCTCGTCCGACGATCCCGACACCGATAAGACCGATGATCAATTGGACCGAGACGACAAATCGGACGACAGACCAGGCTCCGAGGACGATTCCCGAGACTCCTCGGACGACACACTCGGTAGCTCGTCCGATGATCGCGACAGCGATAAGACCGATGATCAATCGGACCGAGACGACAAGTCGGACGACAGACCAGGCTCCGAGGACAGCAATAACCATTCAGAAATGGAACTGAAAGCATACCTGACAGGCGGCGCAAGTCGAGGAGAAGCGGAATACGAGACTGAGCCCGAACACGGCCGAATGAAACGGGAGTTCGAGGTGGAGATCGAGCACGCCAGTGCCAACGCGACTTATG
>JAJSAJ010000183.1 GCA_024274855.1 Planctomycetota bacterium
AACCGATCCCTTTCGGCGTACCGACAGCCAATGGATACCCGGCTCTCGATTCTCGGTATCGAGCGTAATCTCTCGTTGTTTGGGCAGGTTCCAACCCGTGATATGAACGGTCGCCCGCTGTCCAACTCGGCCGCCAAGTGGAAAAATGCTTTTGACCAGTGGGATTTCTCCCACGGAAATCCGATAGACAAAGTCCTCACGGCCCCGATAAACCGCATCTTTTATCTCCAGTTCGTACTCGCCCGACTTCGGGATCTCGAAATAGAGCACCGGATCCGGATGAAACTGATAGTCATCGGCATACGCAACTTCGCTGCCGTCGGAATCATAGAGTGCCAACGTCGCTTGGAACCAACCGGGTACCGCGTCGGCAAGGTAGGGCATCAATTCACGCGCATGGGCGGCGACCACAAGCTTGCAGCCTTGCTCCGCGTGGAACCGAAACCGATCGACATCACCCGGCAGAATCTGGCCGTTCAGGACGATTGGCAAGGGTTCCTTGATCGTCCGATCGGCCGTCGTGTTATTCGGCTCGGCTTCCATGTGCTCGGGCCACTGGCTGATGAAGAAGCCGAGCGGATTCGAGAGTCCGCTAGTGGTTTTCAATCGCAGGTTACGTTTCCCTAGCTGCGCATTTTTCTCGATTTCAATTTTGAGCGTCACCATTTCGGCAATTTGTGGATTGGGCTGCCGCTTCGGGTCCGACCGTTGCTTACGATACTCGGCAAATCCCTTGAGTTGTTCCTGGGAAACGCCCAGTTGCTCGACAGCGATTCTTGCGATCGCCATACGATTGCCGAACCGGCCGCGCCGAGCGGTCCCGGGTTGGTTTTTTTCAAGGATTTTCCGAGCCTCATCCAGTTTTTGCCGCAGTTGATTGACTTCGCGTTGCGTCAAGGGCCTCTTGTGCTTCACGACGGTGGCCGTCATGCCGCTACCGGAAATGACAACGGATCCTTTTTCGCTCAGGAACTGTCCGCCAACCGTCACTTCCAGCGTGGTACCAACTTGGCCGCCGGCCGGATAGAGATAGCCGATACGTGGCACGCGTGCACCGACCCCCGTTCGCTGGGCGTAAGCAACGGGCCCCACTGTCAGCAGCGTGACAGTCAGCATCCCAACGAGACCGAGCATTCGAGCCCGGAGTAGAGTCCGGAAGGGCGTTGGTCGGCGGCAATAAGTCACTCGCTTCATGGTACTCTCCAAAATGGCCCGGGTGGCCGCGTCTCGAAACAGGGCGGATCGCCCGTATCCCCAACTTGGCGCGGGAGGTGTCACGTGTCTGTTTTCAGTTGACTGGACCGATACGGATTTTCTGCGACGCTGGCGTCACATGATCTCTTGCAATCGGCCACCCGACTGGACACCATCCTCAGCGGTCGGCAATGCACGGACGGTCAGGCCTTGTGGATGCCGCAATGTCACATCGGGATCGATCCCCAGCAGTTCATACACACTGCCGATCAGATCCCACGGATAGACAGGTCGATCCTTGACCTCGGTCCCTTTGGCATCCTACTGGCCGACCACATGGCCGCCTTGAAAGCCGCCGCCGGCAACGACTGCCGAGAAGCAGCGACCGAAATGTCCGCGCCCACCGTTCCAAGGCGCGTTCCACAGAACTTTCGGGGTTCGACCGAACTCGCCACTCCACCAGACAATGGTGCTGTCCAGCAAGCCGTGATCGGACAGGTCCTGCAACAGCGTGGCGAACCCCCGATCCAACTCAGGCAACTTCCGCTGCATCGTCTGGAAATGCTGTTTGTGCGTATCCCATCCTTTGTAGTTGATCGTGACAAAACGGACGCCCCGTTCGACCAACCGACGGGCCATCAGGCAGGATTGGCCGAACGTGGTGCGTCCATAGCGTTCCCGCAAGCTGTCTTTTTCTTGTGAGAGATCAAAGACTTTACCCGCATCACCGAGGATCAAGTCGTAGGCTTCCTCTTCGCACTTTTTCAACGAGCGTAGTTGCCGGTCATCCGGCATGGCGTGGGCAAGTGTATCGAGTCGATCGAGCAGTCTTCGGCGGCTTCGCTGGCGTTGGTCCGTGATCCCCTGCGCAACGACACCTTCGACGACAAAACGTTCTTGTCGTGGGTCGCCACCGGTTGCAAACGGCTTGTAGCGAACGCCGAGAAAACCGGATTCCGAGAACCGGCCCTGGGGCCGCGTCAGGACGATATACGGAGGGATCAGCCCCTCGTATCCCGCATCATAGCCTTTGAACTTCGAGACAAGGGCGCCGACGGCCGGATAAACGATCTTGCCGCCCGGTTGATGGCCCGTCTGCACCATATAGGAGGCCGTTTCATGGGCATTCACGCTGTGGGTCATACTGCGAATGATCGAGTACTTATCGGCTTGCTTTGCCAACAACGGCAGCTTTTCGCCAATGTGAATGCCAGTGACATTGGTCTTGATCGGGCTCTTCAGCGGACCACAGTAATCGTACCCGGCATCCGGTTTCGGATCGAATGTATCCAAATGAGAAGGCCCACCCCACATCCAGATCTGGATCACCGCCTTGGCTTTCGCCGACCGTGCCGAGGCGATTGCCGGACGCCGCAATTGCTCACCGAGCCAGAGTCCGGCAGCTGCGGCAAGTCCGCCTTGCAGCGTAGCACGCCGCGATATCGGCTGTTGGGACAACCGAGTGTCCGAGCCATGATCAACGTCGTGCGTGATATCCGTTCCCAACAGACAATCCACATCTCGTCTCGCACCCATATTGTTTCCCTCTTCTAAAAAGCGTAACACGTTAGCGAATTGCAGCTGCGAGTTGTCTCAGGACCCGGAGAGGCCGTCTTTTCGGGAGGGCGAAACTCCCGCTGAGTTAGGTTAGTGCCGGTACAAAAACTCCGAACTGTTGATCAATGCCCAAGTCAAATCGACCAGCGAGGACCGGCTTTGGGAACGGCCCTCCTTGGCGTACTGCTGCAAGACGTCCAGCTCATGCCGCGTCGGAAAACGCGACAGGATGGTCAAATAGATTCGATTCAGTCCCGTTCGCTTATCGCGGCCCAATCGCAATAGTTCCCGCATCTTGGGCCCTTGCTCGATCTTCTTCTGGATATGGGTCGAGTTGAGCATGTGCAAGCGCTGTGCCGCGGTCGGCCGATTGTTCCGCTCCGATTCCAAACCCGTATCGCGAGGCGGGCGTCCAAACAGTTCAAGGAAAGAACTGGTGATGCTGCCGTCAGCTAAAGCAATCGATCGCTTGTCGTCCGGAATAAACGCGAACGGTTCCGGAATGGGGCTGGAATACTCTTCCTTGGTCCCGGTGATTTGACAGAGTGCATCGACCAGGACTTCGGCATCGAGTCGACGGACCGGATAGGAAGCGAAACAGACGGTACCATCCGGGTCTTTGGTTCGAGAGACCGACGAAAGCTGATACGTTTGAGAGTTCAGAATCAACCGAAAGAGAGCTTTCAGATCATACTTGGACGCGATCAACTCCTTTTCCAGCAGTGCCAATAAAGGCGCATTACAGGGCCGGTTATCGGGACGAATATCGTCCACGGGTTGGATGATGCCGCGTCCGATCAGCCAGGCCCAGGCACGATTGGCAATATTCCGAGTGAACCACCGATTGTCGGGAGTAATCAACCAGTCGGCAAAGGCCGCTCGCGGGTCTTGGTTGGGCGTCAGTCGCACGGAAGTTCCATCGGGAAAAACGGCTTGGTGCAAAGTCCCCTCGCCCAATTCGGTCTCCAGTTTCTCCGCATCGAAGAAGACGATCTCTTCTTTCCATTCGGCCGTGTTCTTGTATCCGATGTAGGAGAAGAAGACCGTCATTTGGCCCAATTGCTCCTTGGGCCATTTGCGAGCCTGCACGCCCATGAAGTTCAACGCTACCGCCTGGGCGATCGCCGACGGCGTATTGTCCTGCAGTGACCGGTAGAAGTTCACCTGCGGCACTCGAAAATTGCTGCCACTGGCGGTCAGCATTTCTCGTACAAAACGATCGTAGGGCACGTTTCGCTTGATGCTTGTCCGAATCCACCGATGATAGGCCTGTACGGCATTCGGCCACAGGTTGATCGGAAACTCCGACTTGACGCGCAACAGGTCTCCCCATCTCATGGCCCAATAGTCGGCAAACTCATCCCGTTGGAGCAACTGATCGATTAGATCGCGTCGTTTATTCGGATCGTCATCGAGCAAGAATGATCGGGCTTCGTCGGC
>JAJSAJ010000184.1 GCA_024274855.1 Planctomycetota bacterium
ATCTGGCAGGCTGACCGACCGCAAGCTGTACACATTCGCGGAGCAACAGTTGATACCGCAACCGCCGAAGCAACGCCTTCCACCGAACTCCAGCCGGTGTTACACGTTTCACACTCCTGCGCCACACAAGTCGATGTGCCGTTGACGCTCGATATCGACCAGCTCAGTGATCCGGTCAAACCCGTCTCATACACAGCTGCAACGGCAATAGCCGGTGCAAAACAGATGCCCCTTTCATGGCGGTTCACAGATTTCCCCCGTGCGCCTAAGGCACTGCACGTCGTCGCTATTCAAACCGATCCCAAACCGCACCGATCCTACCGACCGATAAGCCGTCTAACCGATGGCCGGTATTCCAGTTCTAACGGTTCCTGCCTTTTTCCCGAAGGCCAGTCGGTAACGATCGATCTGGAACTGCAAGCGACACGCGTCGTCTCGGAAGTAAGGGTCCGTGCATGGGAGATGTCCGATACTTGGCAAACGAAATCCCGCACACTCTACACCTCGGAAAATGGCACGACCTGGACGCGACTTACGGGGAACCTGAAGACCATCGGCACGCAGCGCTGGGGCAATAACGTCAACACGATCTATGCGCAGACAGTCGCACGCCAAACGCGTTTCATCCGCGTTGCCATCGAACCCGCCTCGAAGAAGAAACGCGTCTATCTGGCCGAGATCGAAGTGCTCGGCACAGACGAAGGCGATTCACCTCAGCTGACAGCGATCGCCGGCGTCGACGTCGATGGCGATGGTATAGGCGAGACCGTGGTCGCGACAGCCGGTGGGCAGATCATCGCGTTGGACGCGACAGGACACCAGCGGTGGCGCGCGGATGTCGGCGTTCCGGTCACCACGTTGGCCGGCGGCGCGTTGGACAGCACCAACCGACAGTCGGTCGTCTACGGCGCATCCCGCGATCTGCTGGGGTTAGTTGGACCGGACGGCCAAAAGGTCAAGGACGTTCATATCCCACAGTATCGCGGCATCTCAAGCGAACCGCGAAACATCTCGGTGGCTGATCTGGATGGAAACGGTATCCCATCCATTATCGTCGGAGTTCGGTCCTGGCAGTATGTAGCCTACTCGCCCGAACTCGAACTCCAATGGAAAAACGTGATCTATGCACACTCTGCCACGGTCGCGGACGTGGTCGATCTTGACGGGGATGGCACGATGGAGACGGTCGCCGGCAATGCCTATTTCGGTATGAACATCATCGACAATAACGGAAAACGGCGGCTCTACGCGGGCCGGTTCGGCCCTGAGCAATCCGCGGTATGCAGTGCGAATCTGGTCGGGGATCGGCGGCTCGAAGTCATCCTGGGCACCGATGGTGGCGACGTACTCGCGTTCGATCTGAACGGTACTCAACTGTGGAAGCGTAACGTGGGCGATCGGGTAACGTCCCTGGTTCCAGTGACGTTTCGAACCGGCACCGCAATAGTCGCCGCCTCGGACAGCGGTTACGTGTGGATGTTCACTGCAGATGGGAAACCACGTTGGCACACACACCTGGGTGAACCGGTGCGGCGGCTGATCTCGAACGGCGGCTGGCTAATCTGTGCCGCGTCCCGTGCGGGTGTCGTCGTCTTGTCCCAATCAGGATCCGTTCAGAAGGTTGCAGTCACCCCGGCCCCCGTCGTGGACATCGTCGTGCTTGGTGACCAATGTGCGGCTCAGCTTGCGGATGGTTCGGTATGCGGCATCACGTTGGAGTAAAGAGCCGAGGAACATGGCCTGCAACCACGGGGATCGGTAGTCCCAGCCCGGGTAACTCGCTAAACAATGTGGCGGAGGCAGCATGGTCACTTCGTCTATCGGTTGTCTACAGATTCGGCTCGAAGCTGCGACGTATCAGGAACCAGATGCTGCAGCCTCAGCCTTACAAGAGTCACTGGCCAGCGAGCGTCGGCAAACACGCACGATTTTTCAAACGATCAAGCCCGATTCACTAGGCTTTGTCTCAGAACCCGGAGAAGCCGTGTTTCCGCACGGGGCGAAGCGTTTCCGGGAGGGCGAAGCTCCTGCTGAGCCTCTTGTTTTGGCGGCCAGAACGGCTCGCGTTGACTTGGTTGACTCCTACCAAGAGGCTCGATGGAGCGGACTGGTCAATGGCGTGCCCGTTACCACCACGCGGAGTGGTTTGTCGGATATGGCACTACGATTGGCGGTGAACCTATTTGGCGCACCGCCGCTGCGCGGCGAAGACTTCGCGAAGTATCGGGCCGCCACGGATCATGAAACGATTGTGGGATTAGGCCTGATAGTCCAGGTCCCATCGGGTAATTATCTTCCTGACAAGCTCCTCAACCTTGGCAGTAACCGATTCACTTTCCGACCCCAATTGGGGATCACACACACTCAAGGAAAATGGGGAACGGAGTTGACAGCGTCGTCCTGGATCTACTCCGACAATAATAATTTCTTCAACGGGAGCGTTCTCGCACAAGATCCGTTTTACACGGTCCAGGGGCACGTTGATTACACATTCCGGCCGGGGCTTTGGCTTGGCGCTGGATTCGGCTACGGCGTGGGCGGCGAATCGACGATAAGCGGCGTTCGCAAGGACGACTTGAGAGAGAGTGTTGCTTGGCTACTCACCTTTGCCTATCCGTTTAATCGCCAGTGGGGTGTCACGTTTTCGTATCTCGGTCACCGAACCCTGACTGACGTTGGCGGCAACTCGGACACTCTTGCAGCAGCAATATCCGTGCTTTGGTGACACTGGGCGAAAACAACTACAAGACGCCCAGATATGACACGTCGCACCGCGTTCGCCAATGGCAGAAAACTGGCCCTACTTCGTCGACTCTCACAACGATGCTTTCAATTGGTAGCCATTCACGCCGCTGGGGTCTGACGCAATTTTCGGCAGAGAAAGCGTTTCTTTACGCGAACACATTCTGTCGCCGAGAATGGGTCTGACCCCTTGGAAGCGAGCCGGCGGCCTACATTCCGTGAACGGTTACTTCAATTGTATGGCGCTCGCTGCATCTACAAACCACTCGACAGTGCCACTGTCCGATCGGACAGCCTGAGCGGGGAGTCGCTGGGGATCGTACGCGCCCTGCAGCACCTCCGCCAGACGCGACGCTTTATCCTTGCCTGTAACAACGAAAACAATGTGCTCGGCTCGGTTGATCAGATTGTAGGTCATTGTCATCCGGCGCGTGTTCAACGGTGGGATATCATTGGCCACAACCCATCGATCGTTGGCGTTCAGTGCTGACGTATACGGAAAGAGCGATGCGGTGTGACCATCGTCGCCCATGCCAAGCAGGATCAGGTCGAAGCGAGGCGGTCGGTCCGCTCGAGAGACACAAAACGAGTCCGCAATCTCCCGCTCGTAGTCCTGTGCACTGCCATCCAGTTCCGGTCGGTCGGCACGCATTCCGTGAATCCGCCGCGTCTCAATCCCCAGGGGCACCAACAAGGCCTCGCTCGCCATCCGATAGTTCGAATCGGGATGGTCCGGCGGCACGGTTCGTTCGTCCGTCCAAAACCACTCGACACGCGACCAGTCAATCTGGTCTCGGTATCCACCTTGAGTGAGTAGCCGGTACAAGGGCCTGGGTGTAGCGCCTCCGGAAAGTGCAACAAAAAACCGCCCGTGCCGCTCAATCGCAGCGGCACCGACTTGGACGACCGACTCAGCGACGCGTCGAACAACTTGCTCGGCATCCGACAAACAATGGGTGGTTCGATTCGTATTCATCATCGTTCGCCAATCACTAAAGGTAGCTGTTCACGCCGCTGGGGTCTGACGCACTTTTCGGCGGAGAAAGCGTTTCTTCACGCGAACACGTTTGGTCGCCGAAAATGGGTCTGCCCCCTTGGAAGCGAGCCGGCGGCCTACGTTCCGTGAACGGTTACCGCTAAAGTCATTTCCGGACCGGCCAAAAGATACGACCTTCTTGCCAGCGCCCGCCGAAAATCGCATTCCCCTTATGTGCTCGCTCCGAGCACCAGTATCACTCGCAGTGTCTCCAACAAAATCCGTCACGGGCAAGCAGCTCGTCAACCGCTGGCGGACCCCACGTTCCAGGCGAATAGTTCGGAAAATCTCCCGGAATCGTCTCCTGCCAGTATTCCAGGATGGGGGCTACGACCGACCAGGCCGCTTCCACCATGTCCGCTCGCTGGAAAAGCGTCGCATCCCCAAGCATGCAATCATAAAGTAACCGCTCGTACCCAGTCTGCGGCTGGCTATCGAAATAGTCCTGATACGAGAAGTTCATTTCGACGTTTCCCAGATTCATCACAGCACCGGGCCGCTTCGCATCGAAACTTAGCGAGATCCCTTCGTCTGGATGAACACGCAGGATTAGCAAGTTCGGAGCGCACCGACTTATTCCCATATTCCGAAAGAGTGTAAACGGGGCCTTCTTGAAACAAAGGACAATTTCGGTCGAACGTTTCGGCAAACGCTTACCGGTGCGCAGGTAAAACGGAACGCCCGACCATCGCCAATTGTCGATCATCAGTCTCAGGGCGGCAAACGTCGGTGTGATGGAATCGGCCGCAACATATTTTTCGTCACGATAGGCAATCACGCCACCGGAAGCCGATGCACCGTATTGCCCTCGCACCGAACTCCGAGGCACTTCCTCGGAAGAGATTGGCTGAATGGCTTTCAAGATCTTAACTTGTTCATTTCTGACAGCATCCGCATCGAACGAGATTGGAGGTTCCATGGCAGTCAACGTCAGAAGCTGGAACAAGTGATTGGGAATCATATCCCGCAGCGCACCGGCTTGATCATAGTACCGGCCGCGATGCCCGATCCCCTGATCCTCGGCCGCCGTAATCTGCACATAGTCAACATAGCGCCGATTCCAGGTTGGTTCGAACATGCCGTTCGCAAAGCGAAAGGCGACAAGATTCTGAACCGTTTCCTTTCCGAGGTAATGATCAATCCGATAGATCTGCTGCTCACCAAGAGTTTCTCGCAACGTCTCATTCAATTCTTGGGCCGACTTCAAATCTCGGCCGAACGGCTTTTCCACGACCACGCGCCGCCATGAATCACCGGTTTCGGAAGTCAATTTCTGGCGGTCTAATTGCTGAGGGATTTCCGAGAAAAACTGCGGGGCGGTCGACAGATAAAAAAGGTAGTTCCCCTTGGTTGCGTATTGTTGGTCCACGTTGATCAGGAGCTCTCGGAGTCGCTGGTACGTTTCAGGGCTTCGAAAATCACCGCTCAGATAGTACATCCGCTCGGCGAGCCACTGCCTGGCTGCGTTGCCCGCCGAGTCGCCAGAATCTGAAGCTCCGTCGCCAAACACTCGAGACCGAAATTCTTCATTCGTCCACGGTCGCGTTGCGACGCCAACCACCGCGAAAGACGGGCTCAGCAGTCCTTCGCGAGCAAGGTTTTCCAGCGAAGGAATTAGTTTCCTGTGAGCCAGATCACCGGAAGCACCGAAGATAACAACGACACAAGGACCGGTTGGCAAACCAGCTGACGGCGATGATGGCATGGCAGATTCTCTCTACTTCGTTCTGTGGTCGGCGTTCCGAAAACAAGCATCCGCCGGATGCACCGACAGGGCCGGATAGGGAACGTACGGTTCCACGACGGGTCGGATCGAAAGATTGCGAATCGTTGCATCGGCACCCTCGGCAGAAAGCCGGATTTCCGTGCCAGCCGGCTGCCAGAATCGCGTTGTGCAGGAACGGAACTCCGCGATTTCAACGTCGACAATGTCGTAACGGACAATGATATCGATCTTGAACGGATGCTCCAGGCCAGAGACCTCGTTGATTCTCCGATCGCCGCAAGAGACGAGCCTGTGCGGCACATCGACGATGATCGGCAGTCCCTTTCCGGTTCTGCTAGACACTTTGACCTCGATCCCAACGGTTTCCAATCCGAGCGAAGGCACGATCTCGGCCTGAATCCGGTAATCCCCGACCACTTTGGGAATCATGGCTGAAGCGTGCCCCGCGTCTCCTTTCAGGATGATCGAATTCCCGTTCACGACGCAGCCTTCCGATGCTTCGGGGTGCAGAGGCAATATGTCACCTGTAGCCGGAATCAGCTCCTTCACGAACCGGGTCCCGAGGTTGCCGTCGTCGTCCTGTACCAGTTCGCGCAACACCGTGTTGCCACCCCATCCTCCATCGCCGAGAAACCCCGCATAAATTCGGCGATCTTCTCCGAACGAAGCGGTCTTGGGAACAGAGAGGTTATCAGGTTTCGGCGGAACGTTTTCAACCCACGAACCAAACCCGGTGTGTGATTTCCACGCGCCGGTACCGCAGATATAGTAGCACCAGTCGCCGAACCGAAAGACGTTGGGGCATATATTGAGACGTCTGTCCGACGCGATGAACGCGTTTGGCTGCTCCGTCCACGTTTCGAGATCCGGCGACGTAAGCCGAACCTGCGTGTTGAGAATACCGGAGACCTTGAAGTAGCTGTTGTCGCCGACCACCAATTCACCGTTCTCTACGTGTGCCTTCCCAACAAGCATGCCGGTCGGGAACGTGCCCATTCGGTCATGAAGGCTGCCCCTCTCGAAATCGTACCAGGCGAGCGGTTTGGGGCCGGCCACCGTGTCCGGCTTGAGCTGCACAAGCTGACGCGGCGAAAGGGCCGCATTGTAGAGCCGTGCATCCAGCACCCGTCCATGAAAAAACGCATTTATCGGCGCCGCCCTGGTGTGGCGTTTTCCGATCAGCAAGGAAGAACCAGAAGGAAAGGATGCGAGCCGGGCAATCGGATACGAAGCGTATAGCTCGCCGTCCCGGTATAGCATTCCCGTCTCTCCGGTATAGACCGCGGCCAGTTGCACAATGTCGTTCGGGGCGGCCATCTCCGCCACCCAGTCGCCCTGGTCTCGGGGAGTACGGACAAGGTTATTGCTGCCAGGCATCCACCGGCGAGGCAAGCGCTCGCCAAACACGATGCCATCAAACTGCACACCGTCGGAGTTCTCAATGGTTAGGACGCTTCCGCCGCGTTGATTCAAATCGGTGAGTCGCACCCAGGCGACCAGCGTTTTCGTTTTGATGGACGGAGTATTTGCGATTTGCGTGGGGCCGGCTTTGACTAGATTGAAGAGCCCCGAAGCATCCTGGAAGATTTCAAGATCGCCGCCCGACATGAACGGGTACGGACCAACCTTGGTAAAGGTCACGCAGTCCTTGCTCACGGCACGTTGGATCCCACCATGCTCTCCCGCGTAGTCCGGGCACGGATAGAACCAGTTGTACTGCCCGTTGTGAAACGCGACAGCTCCGGTGCCGTTCCATGCCTGCCACTGTTCGCTGATCGGAATGGTTACGGGATGATGTGTCCACATTTTTAGATCCTTGGTCGAGGCCTGCAAGATCTCAAGACCACCGTGGCCCCCGTCCCATTTGCTGTGCATGTTGCGGCGCAGAATGAGATAGAAAAGGCGGAATGTTCCGGTCTGTTCATCCCAATACGGGATACAGTCGCCCGCCTTGCGGTTGTGGCCGCGGGGACGAAAATACTGCATACTCGCCGCTTCGTCTCCCAGAATCGCCAATTCATGTTGGCGAATGGTCGTTACGCCGCCGCAAAGTGCGGTTACCTCATCGTCCGTCAAGGCACGGTTCCAAGCCGCAACGTAGTCAATCTGGCCGTCAAAACCGGTCTTGAGTTCCCCATCTGTATATGCGGCACCAATGAGAAACGGTGAGGTCCGCTTGCGAGTCACGCCGATCGGAAACTCCTCGTCGACCAGAACCCCGTCAACAAAGAGCTGGAATTTCGGACCGGTGAGACGGACGACCAGATCGTGCCAGTCCTTGGGACCGATCAGGCTGACCGGAAAGTTAATGCGCATAACGGCATGGAAGACATCCTGCTGCAACGGGTTCGGCCAGGTGTTTGCTGACTGTAGTTTCCGAATACGGCCAATGCGTGCCATATCGGGATTCTGAGCGCCCCAAACGGCTTCAATCTGCGCAGTGCTTCCCGGCACCGAGCGCGGCCCGCCGGGCGTGTACAGCCAGGACTCGACCGTAGGTAGTTTGCTCCCCGTGTAACGCCTGTCCCAGAGCGGACGAGTCTTCCCGTCCACCGCGCGAAGAACAAGACTCACCAAGTCGTCGTTGCCGTAGCTTCCAAGGATAGGAAACTGCCATCGCCCGGAGGGATCGCGCAGGCGAATGGCGATTGTACATTGGGTCTTGTTCAATTTCAACTCGGAATCGACGGCGAGAGAAAAATAGCCACCGTTAAATGCAGCAACCCGTCCGTTACCCCCACGCAACAGCGACGCCGCGAGATCGGCCCCGGACAGCTTGACACCAGTCTGTACATTTCCGTGGGCAACTAGTGGAAAACGACTCGCCGTACCCTGTTCACCGCCGAACCGCCAGACGGCCGCGGCGTCCCCTAACGGCAGCAAGTCGCCGTCCGGCCGCGCCTCTCCTGCTTCCGCGGCCTGTACCGATCGGAACATCATCACCAAACCAATCGCTACCGCCATCCTTCTGTAACTCTTTATTGTCATCAGGTCTCTTCTCTTGTCAGTTGAGGGCCTTGCGGTAATCATCGTACAGCTTTTTGGCTCGGTCGCCACAAAGCGGGCCAAACTAGCGTGGTACGGTTCGACGTCACGAATGGTCACTTGGGTGCGATTCCGAGCAATCGCTGGATCGCGTCCTTTAAAGTCTTTTCCGACCGGGGCGCCAGCGCCGAGCTTTTCGGTTCGTAGCCACCTTCTTCGAACGCTTTTTCCGTACAGATGTAGCCCGTCTGGTGATCCCCTGTTCCAGAAACTGCAACGAAGGCACTGGGCAACGCTCGCTGGGCAAACAGTTGAAACTCGACCATCGGTTCGCCGGGAAGGTTCAACATATAGGTGTTGTCCAGTTGGAGCGAGCATAATTCGATCGGCGGCATCTTAGTTCCCGTCTTGGAAGTAAATGCGACAGGAACCACGCGCCAACGCACATGTCCCGCGGGCGAGACCTTCGTTGCCGCCACCGCGGCTTTCATTCCGGCAAGTAATCTCTCGGCGAGCGCGGCTCGATCTTTCGGTGTTCCTTCGTTGTATTTCCCGGCGGTTACGTCGCCCGAGCAACCACTGAAGTAGATTTGAAATACATTCTCTTCCTGTTCCAGTTTTTCGCGTGCCATGCCCACGAAGTCGTAGCTGGCTCGGCCCTCTCGGTAATAGGTCTGAGGATGAGTCGCGTAGTAATGTAGGCGTACCAACGGTCTCTTTCCTTGGAAGAACGTGATCGTTTTCAGCATCGGATCGATCCGCCCTTCGGGCATCGCTCGCAGGTCGGAATCCCTGCAGGCACTCCACCGTGTACGTATTGTTCCATCTTGCGTGTTAACTCGCCGAATGGCCGCGACACGATCCACTCTTGCTTGCCCCGTGCCGATGGCGTCAAATGGTTCCAAGCGTTTCGTGGCCTGCTGGACGGCCGCCGCCAATCGTCGCGTCACCTGCTTGCCAAACTCGGGAGTGCCGATGCCCAACGGAGCCGTATGCTGGTGGACCGTTTGCACGGCCACGTGTGACACGGGCGTTTCCGCGCCCTGCCCAAGTGCCGTTCGAAACATCAAGTAATCGTTTCCTGAAAGGATGCACCAGTCAACGGCACAAAGAACGTACCGCTGCCGACCGTTTTCAAGCACAATTCCCTTCGCCAACAACGCATGTTCCACCGTCACCAGCGGTTTGACGTAGAGCCGTATACCGCGTGGGGGCGTCACGTCGCACGAGAACGCGGCAAGACGCAACCGCCCTGAATCGGCGCTGGCGACCGCTGACGCGCAGCTGGTCCCGAGGATCGCCGTCCACAAACAACTTTGCGGCAAGAATCGAGTCATCGAGGTGTCTCCTTCCAGAAACACGGTTGAATTCGAGGCTCCGAGCACCCAGAAAAAGCAGATCCATCTTGCTAACATTCTAGCGTATAATCACGGGCATCGATATCAAACGTAACTTGTAACCGTTCACGGAATGTAGCCCGCCGGTTCGCTTTCAAGGGGTCAGACCCATTTTCGGCGACAAAATGCGTTCGCGTAAAGAAACGCTTGCTCCGCCGAAAATTGCGTCAGACCCCAGCGGCGTGAACGGCTACCTTAACTTGGAGCTGTTTCATGTCCGACGTCACACGCATTCTATCCGCGATCGAGCAAGGCGACAGTCGGGCGATTGAGCGGCTGTTGCCACTGGTCTATAACGAGCTACGGAAAGTCGCCGCAGCCAAGCTGACAAAAGAGAAACCGGGCCAGACATTGCAGGCTACGGCTCTGGTACACGAAGCATACATCCGGCTAGTCGACCAATCCACGCCGCAACAATGGGCCAACACGCGACACTTTTTCGCGGCGGCTGCGGAGGCCATGCGTCGGATCCTGATCGAGCGAGCTCGACAGAGGCGAAGTCTCAAACGAGGAGGCAACCGGCAGCGCGTGGATTTAGAGACTGCGGAACCTGTTGTCCTGCCGATCGCCTGCGACGACATCCTTGGGCTAGAGGAGGCACTGCGCAAGCTCGAGCAGAAAGACAGACGCAAAGCCGAGCTCGTGAAGCTGCGGTTTTTTGCGGGACTGACCACGGCCCAGGCGGCCCAAGCCCTTGGGGTCTCCACGACAACTGCCGAAAACGACTGGGCTTACACTCGATCATGGTTGCGGCTGGAGATGGGCGGCAACAGTCCCTGATTTTCCTGAACCTCAGTTGGGGTCAAGACGGCTGGATTTCGCATAGTAGGTCGGGGACTGAAAACCAGCAATTCTGTAGGAGGTGCTACCATGGCAAGCCGGCGACTGGACGAGGAAGCGATTTTTCACGTGGCCAGGAAGATTCCCAGCGAGAATACACGTCTGGAGTATCTGGACCAGATCTGTGCCGGCGATTTACAACTGCGACGGCGGGTTGACGCGTTGCTCGAGGTGCACGAGCAGGAACAAGAGTTCTTGAAATCCGCTGAGCAGCTTGCGCCGACGCTCGACCAACCCGTTACCGAGGGGCCAGGTACAATCATCGGTCGTTATAAGCTGCTGCAGAAGATCGGCGAAGGGGGTTTTGGCGTTGTCTTCATGGCGGAACAGCAAACACCCGTCATCCGCAAAGTGGCATTGAAAGTCATCAAGCCGGGCATGGACAGCCATGCGGTCGTGGCACGCTTCGAGGCGGAGCGGCAGGCGCTGGCCCTGATGGATCAC